>JAHYJJ010000004.1:0-25894 GCA_019429165.1 Methanosarcinaceae archaeon
CATTACTCTCATAATACCGCAGATCTTCATCAACAATACCCATTGCAACCAATATCTGCAGGTCCTCAAACAACCTTTCGCTATAAGGAAATCCATATCTTTTGTGGAAACTGTAATCGAACAGGTTCTTTAATATCTCTTCCTTGCTAAACATTTCCACAGTATTATATAACCATGTAATGTTGCGGATCCGTGGAATCGAAATGTAGATGCTGTCTTTTTCCTCAAAAATATCATGGACGCCATAGATAAGAAGTAACAATCCCTCTATAGGGAGATATTGTTCACCACGAATGAACCGGATAAGTTTTGGAGAAATATCATCAACAAGCACCCGCATCTTTGATTCCATTTCAACAGGATCAACCACTGCATCTGGATGTGCGAATGCTGTCAATGACATTTGGCGTGATATTGCACGTACCAATCCATTTGCAAGTGCGGATTCGTCATAGAAGAAACACTCATCATCCTTTATTGCAACTCGTGTATTCTTTGGAACTCCTGATGCTACGCTCAGGTCTATTAAAACATCATCCAACCCTTTTGTAAGTTCAGTCTCGAACATCTTTATTGCGACTCCATGACGTGCAATTGTCGATAGAGCCATTTTTGTGACTGAAGACAATGTTTTTTGGGTAAACCTCACACACGGATCATATATTTTTCCATCACGAATGTTTGTCATGAACTTTTTAGCATTGGGACTGCCATTTGTCTTTATAAAACCAAGCAGATCATTGTCATTATACACTGTGAAGAACTTAATCATAGCACCAGTCACTGCATTCTTTCCACCGTTCTCTTCTACATTTGACAACGCATCTTCAAGAGCATATAGCAACATCACACGCGCTGCTTGTGTCTTTGGGTGATGTATGATCGCTGTATAATGATGTGCGCGTGCGATAAGCATGGATTCTGCTGCGGTCAGTGCCATGTCCTCGCCATAACTTGAACTTTCAGATGCTCCGAGCACTATACGATTGTCCTTGATCATCAAACTCTGGACGATCTGGTCAACATCGATAAGTCCGAGTGATACACCCGTGTGATATGAATCACGCAAAAGGAAATCGATCCTGTCTGCATCTATATCGCCTGAGATGATGTGACCAAGATATGGATGGTCAAGTGAATGCGCATCTCCTGTTGCCATCTTTGCGATCTCATCAAAGAATATGTGTGCATCGACCCCGAACTCTGCTTCGGCATGCCGGCATATATTCACCTCATTCGGAAATATGTTCTTTATAATATTCTTTGTGAATGACTCGTGCTTGACGACTTTTTTGCCTTCGATCATTGGCTGGAATTTTACATTCCGTTTGAGCACACCTTCAACAGCATGCGATAATGCAGAATGACCGACATCATGCAATAATCCTGCGATCCTGACCTTTTGCACTTCTTCCGGTTCAAGTCCAAGTGAATTTGCAATTATTGATGCAGTATGCATTGTGCCAATGCTATGCTCAAAACGAGTATGATTGGCGCCAGGATAGACCACGTCCGCAAGTCCGAGTTGCTGGATCTTGCGTAATCGCTGGACCTGACGTGTGTTTACGAGCATTTGTTCCAGTTCACTGAGTATGACCGTTTTATGAACCGGATCATGTATTATCATGGGTTTTGGCATTGTTGAGATATAATGAGTTAAGAGTTATATATATGGGGTGGGAAATTGCCAGAGGTTGTTGTTAGTAAAGTAGACTACTTTACTGACAACTCATCTACGTGCCCATAAGAACTATTTAAAGTCATCCAGATCATAAACAAAGTAACCCATGTTCGCAAGTTCCTTTTTACCATTGATCTTTTTAGCGATTACGGAATAATACTCAGTTCTGCCATCGTTTCTCCATTTCATTAATGCAGATTTTTTCTTTAAACCTTCAAGCAGTTTAAGGGTTTCATTTTTACTAATATCTTTCCATTTCACTTCGCAAAAAAGAATTTCCAGATTATCTTCATCCCTCGCTATTATATCGATCTCTTCTTCACGGTGCCACCATTTTCCAATTGTTGTAGGCGTTATCGGCAATACAAAATGATATTTTTGAATCAGGTCTTCGCATAAAAGTTCAAACCTGTGCCCCATGTAAGAAGGAAAATCATTCTTTATCTTTGCGACAACGGCACCATAATTTTCTAATTCAATATCATCCCTGTTTGGATAGATAAATTTGAACCAGAATGCGAATAGTGGATCTTCTATGATGTAAATTCCACCCCGTTGTTTTCCGATTGGAAGAATATGGCGAATAATCATCAAATTTTCAAGAACGTGCAGATATTTGGAAATGTTTCCCTTTTCAAAACCTGTATACGCAACAACTTTTGCGTTTGTGTTATGTCCAAGAGCCAATGCTTTGAGTATCAGGAAATAGTTTTTTTCCTCCCTGAACTCTGCTTTTAACAATAGTTCAGGCTCGACGTTCAGGAACTCGCCTTTTTTTATGAAACGATTTTCTATATTCTCAAAAAATGCTGCACCAGCATCAAACTTCCTAAGATATGCAGGGATTCCGCCAACCACACCATATACTCTGCAAATGTCATCCATGCTATATTTTGGCAAGAATTCATGGAAATGTTCCAGACCAACCTCTGTAACCTTCCACTGACCCGTTCGTCGCCCATAAAGAGGAGAATGATAGCCCAACACTTCAGTTTCCATCATCCCGATGCTTGAACCGGTCAATATAAGCATTACGTTCTTGCTTGATAGCATCTCATCCCATATATGCTGGAAAACAGATGTTACCCCCTTCTTCAATTCTATAAGACACGGAAATTCATCAAAAATGAACACTATCTTTTTGGTTCCATCGTAGAACTCAAAAAAGTATTTGAAAAGTTCGATCCAATTGTTGATCTCCAACTTTTCAAATACAGGACTAACAAGTATATTCGCCATTTTTGACTTCATGCGATTGATATTTTCTTGTTCGCTGTCTTTGGTGCAGAGAAAATATATGCTGGGCTTATTTTTCGAGAACTTTGCCAACAAACAGGACTTTCCAACCCTGCGTCTGCCATAGATCACAAGAAACTCGGGATTGGGACTTGAGAAATGCTTTTCTAAAAATGCCAGTTCTGAATGACGATTTACAAATGGTTGTTTCATAAGTAGACTACTTTACTCACAACATATATATTTTACGATAAGAAATCAACCGACACATCATTACACCAATATGACCAAAATTGAATACATTTTTATGCAACATTCGACATTAAATCCAGATAGTGATCACCATGAGAACAATAGACTGGAACAACGAATCCAATACCATAATAATGGTCGACCAGACCTTACTTCCAAATGAGTACAAGATAATCGAATGTAAAACACTCGCCACCCTGTGTGAAGCGATCAGATCCCTGCGCGTCCGTGGCGCACCTGCACTTGGTGCGGCAGGGGGTTTTGGTATGGCACTTGCTGCTACGCTGAGCAGTGCAAATACAATGGAAGCACTTATCAAGGATCTGGAAATTGCTGCAACGACCATAAAAGCCACGCGTCCGACTGCGGTAAATCTTGCATGGAGCGTAAACAGGGTGATGCACGCCGTCTCAGATGCTTATGATGTGGATGGTATCCGTGATGTCACAATTGCAGAATCAATGCTGATCGCTGACGAAGATGTTGCCATCAATAAAAAACTGGGTCAGAACGGCGCGAAATTGCTTGATGATGGTGATACCGTGATGACGCACTGTAATGCAGGAAAAATGGCATGTGTGGATTGGGGAACTGCGCTTGGTGTTATACGCTCGGCTGTTGAGGCCGGAAAAGAGATCAATGTCATAGCATGTGAGACCCGCCCCCTCAATCAGGGTGGCAGAATTACGACATGGGAACTCATGCAGGATAACATTCCGGTAAAACTTATCACGGATTCGATGTCAGGACACGTGATGCGTAAGGGAATGGTCGATAAGGTTATTGTTGGTGCTGACAGAATAACTGAGGATGCGGTGTTCAACAAGATAGGTACGTATACACATTCTGTTATTGCGAAGGAACACGAGGTTCCGTTCTATGTGGCGGCACCAGTATCTACTTTTGATTTTGAGGGCTGGGAGGACAGTGTTGAGATCGAATTGCGTGATCCGGATGAACTGCGGTTCTTTGGAAAAGTGCAAATTGCACCACTGGATGTTGAAGTGTATAATCCTGCTTTTGATGCGACACCAATGGAGAACATTAGTGCGATTATCACCGAGCGCGGAATTTTTGAGCCGCCTTTTTTAATCGATGAAGTGAAAATGTGAATATTTCGATCGATGCAGCGGCAATTATAATATGGGCGCAAACCTTTAAACCTTATAATGCATGAATGAGATTAATTAACCATAAAGTTACTAATGTTTAGATACAACATTGTTTCAAATATTAAACTGAACAAATGATTATTACACATATCACACATATCACACATAACACACATATCACACAGGGAGGAAATAATGGCAAAAAAATCAAGTGGCAATGGACTCATGTCATCCGCAGGTCTTATGCGGTACTATGATGCCGATAAAAAAGCAGTACATATAGAGCCAAAAACCGTAGTAGCATTTGGACTCATTGCAGGTATTGCAATATTAGTTTTAAATGCAAGTTTTGGCCTCTGGCCATAAAATAACTTATTTAGTCAGAATTATGTTTAAGGTAATTAATTACCGAGACAATGAACCTGACCAAAACAGCATTCTTTTTTGTATTACTCCTAATACTGGCAGGAGTCTACGGAATTCTGCAAACCCCGGATCCCAGTGAATGGATAATATCAGATGAGGGGGTGATCTCATATCCACAACGCGGGGATGTTGTCTATTCAATCACGGATATGGAGGACACGGGGACCAGCGATACACTCAAATTTGTCTCATTTGAAAGTCAAAATGCAGTCATAAATGGATTGCTAAGGATCCCGGGATCTGATACAAAAGTTCCTGCAGTAGTGCTCCTGCCAGGTGCAGGGGTGACAAAAGAGAATGAACAGGGGCTCGCATCTATAATTTCAAGTATGGGGTATGCATCGATTGCACTTGACCAGCGAAACCTTGGCGGGATCGACCCACAGGGCGACCTTGAGATGTTCAAAAAAGGTATGGATCCAGTGGAGTACAGTATGGTCTATGATGTACTTAAGGCAGCAGATGTACTGCGCAAGCAATCTGAAATTGATTCTGACAATATCGCAATAATCGGTTCAAGCAACGGAGGAAGATTTGCTATAATCGCGACTGCACTAGACCCTGCGATTAAAGGTGTTATTGGTATCAGCACAAGCGGATATGATACTGATTCGATCGATCCGGCAAGGGTCGGTGACATGGAAGCATACACATTCTACATATCAATTGATCCTGACATGTATATCAGACACATTTCGCCGCGCCGGGTAGTGATGCTTCATTCATTAAATGATACGATCATTCCATACGGAATGGCACAAAAAACTTTTGATAAGGCAGCCGAGCCAAAAGCAATGTACAATATTACAGACCCCACACACGGGTACACAGGTTCAATGCAGCCATATCTTGAACAGGAACTTCAAACGATTTTTACATTTTAGTTGTGAACAAGAAAATGCTCACTTTGTTCGCATTGACTTGGACTACATAATCTTATAGATTATATACAACAAGAAAATGCTCACTTTGTTCGCATTGACTTGGACTACATAATTCTATAAATTATATATTATGAAAAAAGTGACAGGATGTCAATCCTGTCTATTTTAATGACATCGGAGTAATGCCGGAGAGAACCACTCCACTACTTACGGTTGCTGGTGCATCACTGAGGTCATCTAATGCTTCTTTCCATATATCCCGTGATATTTGATCAATGGAACTTTTTGGAGCATGTACATCGATCATTATGAAATATTCACCAACATTCATCTCACCATGGTTACAATACAGACTAGAACCAAGTTGTGAAATTATAACCTCGCCTTGCCGTGAAACCGGTAAAAATGCTTTTTGTGTGGATTCATCCCAGTATACTGGAACTGATGCAGGATATGGCGATGTAGTCTGTTGGATAAAACCATTCCATGCCCAAATATTCAATCCTGAATACACTAAATTCTGCACATTCCAGTTTGATTTGTAGAGATTAAGTAATTCCGCTGCAGTTGCAGTATCTTTGAACTTATATACCTCATACTGAACAAAGGTGTTCGTTGATGCATCTGAGTCAATAAAGAGAACAGCATCACTTGAGACTACCGAACTTAAATAATAGTCAGCATCCGGTCCAAGATCATCCTGGATAGATGTGGGGAAAGTGCTGATCCCTAAAAGTCCATTCAGTTTAAGGTCAGTAGGGAAATAATCGGCAAGGTCTGGGTTTACCACAGGAGCCGGCACTGAAGACAGGGATCTGTATTGGACCTGTGTCTGTGTTGATGGTGCTGAAGATTGTGGCACTGGTGTACTATTGGAATTGTCTCCGGGACTAAATAATACCATGCCTGCGAGAAGAATGGTGATTCCGACTAATACAATAATTACATGATCTTTTTTTTCCATATTTTTCCTCGTTCTATTATGTTAAAATGTTTGTAAAATTCATATAAAAAAAGATAATTGGCAACAGCGATGTAATCTACTTCGCACGTATTTGTTTAATGCCTTCTGCTATTTGCTTTGCGATCAAGGTTTTTGGACCGGTTTTATCAACAAGTACCCTACCACTCACTTCCCACCAGGATTTTGGATATGCTTTATCAGCCTCCACCTCAGGATTCAATCCCAACTTTGCAGCGGCTTTCTCGATCTCCACGAGTTGTGGTTCTTTGATCGAGTTCTTTTTTGATAGTATTCTGCCATCCTTTCTTGAATTTGCAAGGTCAAGATATGCAGGCCATATCACCAATTTACCCCTTTCGCGCATTAACATAATCACATATTGGGATTCATTTAATTTAAAGTTGGTCCAAAGTCATATTTATATAGTTTCTTGGACTAAATACAATAATATGATTCGCACAAAAAACGGTTTTGTAATCGATCCTGAGATTGAATCATACATAATGGAACACAAGAAAGATTTCAGAGTCTGCACCACGTGCGGTGGACCTGTAATAGTACCAATCGAACTTAAACCCGCTAAAGAATCCGATATAAAGATCGAGATTGGCGATAACATACTGTATGTTTCAAAAATACAAGCACGTTACCTCAGGCGATTTGATAAATTCATGCTTGAACAGTATCGTAATTCACCGCTTTGCCGAATATGATAACGATAAATTCGATCAGATTTCAAGGAGTAATATAATGGATCTTGAAGAAATTGTGAAAAACATCAGTGCAAAAGCATTAAGGGAAGAAGCGAAAAGTCGAGGGATCAAAACGCAATGCGTCAAAAAGATCGATCTGGCAAAGCAACTTCCGGATGATGTTTTAAGCAGGCTCGTCGATGAGAGTAATTAAATTAATAACTCTGTTAATGACGTTTTTTTAACACACTTTTTACAACAACTGCGATTATACTCATTAATACAATTAGAGTCCATGGACTCACACCAAGCACCCCATATACCGTCAGTGTGCCAATTGTTGTTGAATCTACAAAACCAACTACCAGATACTCATAGAGTTCCGCATACACTGCTATTCCAAATAGCACACCAAATATCGCAGTAAATGCTGTAATATATCCCTCTCCTGCCCGGTAAAGCACTCCTGATGCACACCCTCCGGCAATTACCATTCCTACTCCAAATAGCAATCCACCAATTATATTCTGAAGTCCAAGAGGCTTTATTTGCAATTCCAAGAGGCCTTGTGATTGTGCAAGGAAAAAACCAATGGATGTAAAGAGTATTGCATAAAGAACACCCTTTGCAAGATATGTATCCTTTGTTAAAAAAAGGTCACGTGCTGCAGCTGCTATGCAGAACCGACCACGCTGAAGTACTGCACCAAAAGCAATTCCAAACGATAATCCGACAAGAGTGAGATCCATCAGACCAGCCTCACTATTATTTTTGAGCCAATATATGCTCCCACAACTATGAAAAAGCCACCAACGATACTGCCAATCGAAAATTGTGGTACACCTGATAATATATGCCCAACATTACACCCATTACCAATACGTTCCCCCAGCCCCATCAACATACCGCCAACAAAAGTATACACAAGCCACTTTCGCTCCTGTGGCATTCGTATTTTAAAATCATTTCCGATCTTCGCTGAAATGAATGAACCAATAATTATGCCGATGATCATCATCACAAACCAGTTTATTTCCGGAGTAAATATTTGAAAATGCAAATTTGATGATACATGTGCAGGAGAAAAAATGTTTTCAATAAATGCAACTATTTTGGTTTCACCCCCGCCAATACCCCATGGTTTACCAATTAGTATGAAAAGAAATGTGTTCAAGATTGCCAATAACAACGCAGAAAACCAAGGTGGAAAATATCTCATAACTCATCTTTTATGGCTTTTACGACGATCAAGGAACCGTAATTTTAATTTCTAACTCTGTACCCTTTTCGGTTAATTCGAAATTGATCCCCCTTTTGTTCAATTCCATTGGAATGGAACGTTTAGCAGGTGGATGATCGCTAATAACTGTAAGAATGTCACCACTATGCATACTGCCAAGTTTCTTTATAGTTTTTAATAAAGGTACAGGGCAAATGTCACCCCTCGTATCAATTGTTTCTGAACTCACTCTATATTTCCCCATTTAAGGTGATCTTATATCTATCAAACAACATGAATCATCTTTTTTACATGAAAAACCAACTATGTTCTCCCTGGTACCTGTAAGTATCTCCAGCACGCCACTTATTAATCCGGCTTCAAGATGACACATTGGTATATCTGATTCTTTTGTTATGAGGCCGGATGGATGGCCGCATAAGTGTACCTTGTACATATTCGAATCAGTGCTTGAATATGAAATGTCAATTTTTCCCCACCCACTATTACGAAGTATTATGGAACACATCTCATGTATTTGGGTTTCAATATCCAACAATTTTAATTCCGGAAAACGCTTGAAAGTCAGTTCAGCATATTTTAGACCCATACTTTTTCCAACTTCCATTAGAATAGCACCGGCACCGGCCCCAACCAATTTTTGTACGCCATCCCGAAGTGCTGCAAACGATTCGCTAAAAAGAATTAAACAAGGTTCTCCCATTAACATGGGTTGCCCTGCATCCTCATCAAGCCATATATAAGGAATAGGTTTTTTATTACTATTTTTTTCCCCCATATAATAACACCTCAAACATATTAAATTAAATCAATTATATTAACTGTGTATATACAATAAGTAATACAACTAATATAAAGATGTTGAAATCGTTCGTTTTACGAACAAAATCTATCTGACCCATGATGTATCATTCATCACTATACATTGAAAGATTCATCCTGCGGAGCACATCTGCAATTACCTGCTGAACTTCTGTTGCATGTTCATCTGAGACTTCCCCACCTTCGGTTTCAATTAGGTGTTGAATATCGGATACCATCTTATGGATAATTGATATCATCTCGTCCTTGCTGATCAGGCCTGCATAATATGCATAGAAAAACGTATTGCCACTTCGTTGTATTTTTTTTTTAAATGTTGCATGGGCATTTGATACTTCCTGTCTTGAATATGTTTCATCCATAAAAGGTACAAGATCGGGGAGATTCTCACCGATCCATGTCATTTCTGACTGGTTTGAGATGTTCTTAAAATCTGCACAAAGCCGGGCGATCATCCATTCGCGTGCCGTTAGATGCGTTGTTTTTTTCAAAAATCGAGTTACATCAGAATAACTCTTGTTATCCATTTTTTTGAATTTTTGGTACCTGTTCATTGTGTATCACCCTGCAGAATTCATTTGTATTGCAACCAATGTTTTACATTCACAATGATTCCAATATCTTTAAAATATTTAACTTTAATTTAAGTATGAAATGAAATTTCTAATTCCAATCGATGGTTCGGATTATTCCACCAATGCTGCAAAAGTTGCAGGTAAAATGGCAGTGGAACAAAAAGACTATGATATTTTGTTGCTTCATGTGGTCACAGATACAGGAATTGAGAGAAAAAAATGGCGTGATGACGGTGCAGAGAGCATACTTTCATCTATTCGCGAAATCCTGATAAATCTCGGGTGTGATGAATCTCACATAGAATGTATTGTTGAAGATGGAAATGCTCCCGAGACAATTGTAGCCATTGCGAACCAAAGGGATGTTGACAAGATCGTAATGGGAACCCAGGGCAAAACCGGCTTTAAAAAGATCATGGGGTCAGTGACCGAAAAAGTACTGCAGACCTCTGAAAGACTTGTCCTTGTGGTGCCACCCAATTACAATATCTAAAAAGTGATATCTTCTATTAACTTTCGGTCATGCGTGTTTTAAAGATTATGTTTTTTCCAGAAACGATATCATCAATTGAAAATACCTCCAGATTATAGATGCCACTATAATCTGATATTTCATTTATAACTGAGAAATCCACATTTCCACTGCCCGGTGCCATGTGCATATCTCCTGCATATTCATTTGTCCACACACCATTATTGTCATGTAGGTGAATATGAACGACATGCCCGTTAAGATCCTTTGCAAATTCTCTCACTTTTTCGGAAACACCACCACACGTGAGATTTGCATGTCCCACATCAAATGTTATACCAAGATTGGATGAATCCACTGCCGCGACGGCATCCAATAATTCAGCAGTATTGCAGCACAGGTTGCCGGGATCTGTGCCCTCCTTATTCTCAAGGCCGAGCATGACACCATAGTCATGAGCGGTTGATGCAAGTTCTTTCAGATTTTCGACCATATTTGAAAATGACAATGCTCGGTTGCCGTTTATCCGTCCGGGGTGTATCACTACAACTTTTGAATTCAATCGGTTCGCAAGTTCAATAGATTCTTCCATCAGTCGAAAATGTGTGCGATCCATGTTGGCAGTATCAACAACAAGTTCCTTTGGGTACGTTGGAACATCGGCAAAATATGGGGCATGGATCGAGGTTGCAAGGTCACTGGTTGATAAAGCATCAATGATGTCATCCAGTATCCCATCCTGCAATTGAAGGTTTTTGTACAATCCAAGTTTCGGAATATATAATTCGACTGATTGTACCTCGTTCTTAATTTCCTCAATTGTACCGGCAAATGATGAAGCCCCGATGATCATATTGTATTATGCGTGGGAGGATGTAATAATTGTTTTGATTTGGAGCGATTACCAAAATGCTTATCTAATTTATAAGATTACCAGAATGCAATGAAACTGTATGCACCTCATCTGGGACATCTTGAAGGTCTTGAAGAACTACTTGCAGGTTCTGATGATATCTATGGTGTTTACATGGCAGGTTCTCCCGAATACGTCGGCACTGGAAGAACGAACCTGAGCGCTCCGGGACTTGATGATATTGCACAGCAAACTGAATATGCGCATGAGAAGGGAGTTAAACTTGAAATTGTCCTGAACAGTTCATGTATGGGGGGTCAGCATCTTACACCTGAGGGTTATAGATCAATTGACTGGTATTTTAATAAACTCAACGACATTGGAATTGATTCAATAACTGTTGCAGACCCATACCTTGTGGAAATGCTTGCAAGGGATTATGACATGGAAGTTGTTGTGTCAGTGCTATCGTTTGTGGATTCGCCGCAAAAGGCGGAGTTCTATGAAAATTTGGGTGCAGATACGATAGTTATTGATTCTGCGGTCAACAGGCATTTCGATAAACTGGAAGCCATTAAGGAATCTGTATCATGTGACCTTAAATTACTGGTTAATGAAGGTTGCCTTTACCAGTGCCCATTCAGGTACGCGCATTTCAACTTTTTCTCGCATGCAAACGGACCCGGACCAAAACCAAATGTTACTGATGACTATTATTATTATAAGTGTCTTTCACTGAGGATACAGGATCCGGAACTGATAATCAAATCACCATGGATACGACCCGAAGATCTTAAAGATTACAAGCACATCACTGATATATTCAAGATCGGTGGAAGAACTCACTTTGTGAACTGGACATTGAATGTTGTTAATGCATATGCAAATGAGAGTTATGATGGCAATCTTATGGATCTCCTGGATTGCCCCAAGGACCTAAAAGACCTGTTCTATATTCCAAACAAGGAACTTGGTAGCGCTCTTTCGCAGTGGAAACAGTGTGAGAAGGTTTGTAAACGATGTGGATATTGCAAGCGTTTGACACAAAAGATCACACAAATATATGCAAATGAAGGCACAGAGCAGGTATTAAAACCACTCAGTTCAATAGGTGAACAACAATGACATTGATCGAACAATTAGTAATATCACGTGGAGACCTTGAGAATAAACTACGAAACCTGCTGGGGAAACCTATATTTTTGATCGAGATGGATGGATTCGCACTGCCATGCGGTTGCAGTGGAATGACAATTAATACACGTGGGCTTCAGGTAGATGATCTGGAGATATTTGAAGAACATATACTCAAATATCTGGACGATATTGCACAATCCCTTGAGATCTACTCATCATTTATATTTGCAAGACTTATTCCCGGCACATCAGAGATTGCATCACTTAATTTACGTATTCTGTGTAATAATTGTTACATGGACTTTGCCAGAGGGAGCGGCAAACAACCGAGACCAGACATATATATATTACGGTTCAACCGTAAGCAATGAATAAATATTATAGAACCGTTATTGTATGAACGGTTTATTAATTCTTTTTTTGAATGGTATTATCTTTCAAAATCATATTGATTTCGAAAGGTTTATGAATGAATTGAGATAATCCACAACAGCATACGTTAGTCTATATCATGATTATATGATATTGTTATGTGAATAGGAGTAAAGTGCATTGTATATTTTTTGCACTAATTTGTTATTATAGTATAATAAAATAAATGGAGGAAAATGAATGGAACCACTCATAGGCATGGGTGTGTTAGCACTTATGGGTGCTGCTGCGACTATCGCAGGTGCTTCAGAAGACCTTGAGTCTGATGTCGGATCACAAAGTAACCCAAACTCACAAGTGCAATTAGCACCCCAAATGATGTATCCACACAGGATCTACAACAAAGCTATTTCTGGTGAACCACCATCAAACGCACTTATGTGCGCGATTGGAGGCACAACAGCTTCTGTTTTGATGACTGCATATAGTATGTCCCCGCTTTTTGCAATTGCTATGGGAGCACTTTTTGCTGCAATTGTACATGGATCATATTCTATATCAGCATTTTTGGGTAGACCTGCTAGTCAGAAACGATTTAAACAACCAGTGTACCTTGATGTTTTGAGGTCACACACACCGGTCATCATGGGATATTCGTATATCACGACATTCTGTATTCTTGTTGTGTCATATCTTATGGTCGCTGTACTCGGACACCCATTCCCACTGCCACTTTTGGCATTTATCTGGGGAATCACAGTAGGAGCTATCGGCTCATCTACAGGTGATGTTCACTATGGCGCAGAGCGGGAATTCCAGAATGTGGAATTCGGTGCAGGACTCAACGCTGCAAATTCAGGCAACATTGTCAGAAGAGCAGAATCCGGTCTTCGTAACGGTATTGACAATTCATGGTTCTGCGCAAAATTCGGCGGACCTGTAACAGGAATTGCATTCGGTATGACCGTGTTCTTAAGCGGCTGGGTAACAACAGTATTTAACCCCGCAGCAAGTCTCACAATGGGATGGCTTTCAGTTGTCGCAGGTGTAATATTGGTACTTATTATGATAATATGGAATCGAAAGATCGAAGTCGCAGCACGCGCTGCATACGGACCATACAAAGAAGATGAGGTGGCAGCATGATAGATGTTGTAGCAATTCTTTCAGCCAATATTCTGTATGTGGTCTTGATCACACTTGGTGGAATGCTGATATCACTTAGCGTTCACTTTGTGCCTGTAGGCGGTGCCCCGGCGGCAATGGCTCAGGCAACAGGTATCGGAACAGGTACAGTTCAGCTGGCTGCTGGTGCAGGTCTTACAGGACTTGTGACCGCAGGTGCTGTCATGGCAGTTTCAGATAGCCTTCCACTTATCCTTGCAGCCGGCGCAGTCGGTGCAATGATCATGATGTCAGTTACTATGCTCGTCGGAGCATGGGTATACACTTATGGAGTTGGAGTCCCTCCGGCATCTGCAAAGGTTAAGTATGACCCGATCACGAAAGACAGACAGGATCTTTATGTATCCCAGGGTACAGAAGGACATGGTTTACCAACTGTCAGTTATGTAAGTGGAGTTATCGGCGGTCTTCTTGGAGGTATTGGCGGTGCACTCGTATACTACTCACTCATGAGCACAAGTACAGGTTTGACAATGACAAACCTCATAGGACTTGCGAGCATTTTCGCAGTGGGTATATTTTTCGTGAACGCTGTAATTCCTTCCTACAACATAGGAGGAACTATCGAAGGTTTCCATGACCCTAAATTTAAGAAATGGCCAAAAGCGGTATTTTCTTCCCTGATCGCAACATTTTTGAGTGCTATTGTGGGAGTACTGGCAATAGGAGGTCTATAAAATGTCAGCTGGAGGAGAACCGGCAGTAGCCGGAGGAGCTGTAGCTCCTAATAAGATCATTGCCTTTGGTATACTCGGAGGTTTGATCGGTATTTACGCTGCACACTTTTTGGACAGCATGATCAGTCCTGTATTTTCATTCATGGGCGCTCTTGGTGCAATATGTGCTATCGTATGGGGCGCAGATGCAGTAAGACGTGTTTGTAGTTACGGTCTCGGTACCGGTGTGCCATCCATTGGTATGCTTGCACTCGGTATGGGTGTCGTTGCATCAATGTTCGGACTTGCGGTCGGAGGCGTTGCAGGACCTATCATAGCATTTGTTTCAGCAGCAATTATCGGACTGATAATTGGTGTACTTGCAAACAAGGTTCTTGGAATGAACATCCCGATCATGGAACAATCCATGGTAGAGATAGCAGGTGCAGGTGCATTGACTATTGTCGGGCTTAGTACCACAATGGCAGGAACATTCATGTTTGAAGAAGTGCTGACATTTGTAATTGCACCCGGATACATCGCAGTAATATTCATTGCTGGTGGTATGGGAATTCTACATCCATTCAACGCATGTCTTGGACCTGACGAACATCAGGATCGTACACTTACATTAGGATTTGAGAAAGGTGGAATTGCAATGGTAATTGCAGGTCTCGTATCTGCGGTTGCAGGCAGTGCAGCAATGCTTCCAACGATTATGATCGGAGTGTTTATCTGGTACACATCCTTTACAAAGTTCTATGAACTCACAAAGAGAGATTCGTACAAGATACTTGGATCTGGACTGTTGCCTAGTGAGGAGGAGTTACAATGAGCATGATACATGTAGCACCGGAAGTACATCTGGTATTGGACCCAATGACATCTTTGCTTGCAAAGGAACGTGAAGATATCATACAATATTCAATGGATCCTATTATGGCACAGGTCAATGAACTTGATAAGATCGCAGATGACTTGATCAACTCACTTTCATCGGATGCACCATTGATGAATTCATTCCCTGGACGTGCGAATACTTCACACACAGCAGGTTTCTATGGCAATGCATTCTATGGTATTGTTATAGGTCTGGTATTTGCAGGACTGCTGACAGTTGTTCTGTATATATTTAGTCTGATGAACGCGGCGGTGATGCAATAATGGCAGATAAGAGAAAAGCAGTATCTGGATGGCCAACTTTAAAAGGAGAATATGAAATTGGCAATGTCGAGGATTGTGTTGCAGTAATAACATGTGGCTCGCACCTTTCAGGTGCACCAATGCTAGCAGCAGGTGCAGCAATCACCGGACCCTGTAAAACAGAGAACCTTGGTATCGAGAAGGTCGTTGCCCATATTATCTCAAACCCGAACATACGATTTTTTATCGTAACCGGTTCTGAGGTAAAAGGACACATTACCGGACAGGCAATGGTAAGTCTGTATAAAGGCGGTGTGAAAGACAATCGAATTGTCGGAGCAACAGGTGCAATTCCCTACATCGAGAATCTCACTGATGAGGCGATCGAGAGATTCCAGCAGCAGGTCGAGATCATTGACATGATCGGCACTGAAGATATGGAAAAGATCACTGCAAAGATCAAGGAATGTGCAGCAAAAGACCCAGGTGCTTTCGATGCAGATCCAATGGTCATCGAAGTCGCCGGAGGAGCCGGTGATGAGGGTGAAGAAGCAGGTGGACTTAAGCCGATGGCGGCTGAGATCGCAACGATTCGCTCCAGAATCCGAGATATCGATATAGAGATGATCAATGCCGGTAACATGAACAAATTCCACTCTGGAATACACGCCGGTAAAATAGAGGGTGCAATGATCGGTCTTGTGATCACATTAGCACTGCTTGGACTATTGCTATTCGGGAGGTAATTGATATGGCAGAAGAACAAGAAAGTGGACAAGGCGTCCCAATGGTCATCAGTCCACAGATGGGACAGATCGATTCCGTTGTTGAAAGCATCAGGTACAGGGCACAATTGATCGCAAGAAACCAAAAGCTTGATTCAGGAGTACTTGCAACAGGAGCTTCTGGAATAATAGCAGGTTTCATTTTTGCACTACTGATGGTGATTGTGATTCCATTGATAATCTGGCAGGCGGTGTTATAAATGACCAACGAAAAGAATTTAATACCAAGCGTGGTCGTAGACCAGACAGATTTCAATGATGTAATCAATAAACTCAACTTGATCGATGAGAAAATTGAGTTTGTAAACAGTGAGATCGCACAGCGGATCGGTAAAAAAGTTGGTAGAGATATAGGAATCTTATACGGAGCAGTTATTGGGATATTGATGTTCTTGTTATACATCTCAATATCATCAATTCCATTCTAAGAGGTGTTAAAATGTTTAAATTTGACAAGAAACAGGAAGTGTTCGAAGTTGGAGGAGTCAAGTTTGGCGGACAGCCGGGCGAGTACCCTACAGTTTTGGTCGGTACAATGTTCTATAACAGGCACAAAATTGTGACTAATGAGGACACAGGAGAATTCGACAAGGATGCAGCAGATTCCTTGTGGAAAGATCTGCAAGAAATGGGGGACATCACAGGTAACCCATACGTAAACCAGATCGTTGGTGAAACACCTGAAGCGATCAGGAAATACATTGATTGGTTTGTTGATATCGATAACAAGACACCATTCTTGATCGATTCATCTGCAGGTGACGTACGTGCTGCAGCAGCAGAGTATGTAACAGAGATCGGTGTCGCTAACAGGGCGATACACAACTCTATCAACTCAAGTATACACGCAGATGAGATCGAAGCTGTCATGAAAAGTGACATTAATTCCGCAATCGTGTTAGCATTCAATGCAACCGATCCAACCGTTAAAGGAAAACTCGAGATACTTGAATCAGGCGGTACAGGTCAGGATAAAGGAATGCTTGAGATCGCAAAGGAATGTGGGATCACAAAACCATTGATCGATGTAGCAGCTACCCCTCTTGGAGCAGGTTCTGGTGCAACGATTCGAGCTGTCACCACGATCAAAGGTCATCTAGGTCTTCCTGTTGGTGGTGGATACCACAACATGGCATCCGCATGGGACTGGATGAGACAATTCAAGAAAGAGCACAAAGATGCATACATGCCAGTGGATATCGGTACAAATCTTGTATCCCAGATCATGGGCTCTAACTTCCAGCTCTTTGGTCCAATCGAGAATGCAAGATTAGTGTTCCCTGCAACAGCAATGGTTGACATCATGCTTGCTGAGACAGCTCATGAGCTTGGTATCGACACAATGGATGAAAACCATCCAATCAACAAACTGGTTTGATTAAACCAGTTTTTCTTTTTTTCTTTTTTTTAATATTCTTGATAGTTGTTACACTACATGGCAAAATTTTTATAAAACATTTTTTATAAATATATAGTCCGAGTCAATTCGACCGAAGTAAGCATTTTCTTGTTGTATATAATTTATAGGATTATGTAGTCCAAGTTAATGCGACCGAAGTGAGCATTTTCTTATAAAATGTAACTATATTTTCACTGTTATAAAAATAACTATTTATTGAAGTAGGTAAAATGATATTACTGGGTGTGGAGATATACTGCAAGTAATAGTTATTAGCTTACATTTAATTAAATTATCATCATTTTGGGGTTAATATTTGGACGATAATAAACTAAAGCTGGATGAAATCTCGAATGATTTATTAAAACATTCTGAAATAGATGCATCTGCTATTGTTGATAAAAATGGGATTGTATTATCATCCTGCACGAATTGTGGGAAAGATGCAGATTCGTTTGGTGTGATATCTGCTGTAATGTATAGTGCTGCTAACATCGCATCCAATGAAAGTGGGGTTGGTACAGTAAATCGTGTAATTGTACACTCAAAACACAACACGCTGATAACAGAAAATGCAAATTTTAGTATGTTATTATCTGTTCTGGCTGAAAACAAGTATAGTATTGATAGTATACATAATGAAATCCTGAATACAGTTGAACAGGTAAGATATTTATTAAAGAATATTTCATTGAAGTGAAGATAATTAACTTATTTGCTGGCTTGCTTTATCATCCCGTTCTTTTTTTATCGCAGAATACAGGGCTTCTTTACTTAATGACCTTGGGTGATAGTACTGACCTTCACATGCACCGGATATTCCCATAGCAAGATCCGAACCATTCTTACTGATATCAACTATTAGTATATTCACCTTATTATCAATTATCTGGCTGCAAACATGAAGAATTTCACGTCTGATATTTCCCCCAAGATGGAGTGGAACATTTGCAGTTCCATCTGTTACAATTACCATAATCGGTACTGCAGATGGTTCCCTTTTCCTTTCTCTTATGAGAGTATCAAGCCCAACCAACATCCCCGAAGCCATTGGTGTTGTGCCGCCAAAAGGTACATTCTCAAGATAATGTTTTGCAGCCTCGACCGAAGATGTGAACGGAAGCACAAGTTCTGCTGACCTGCCACTGTATGTCACAAGAGAAACACGATCCCTCCTTTGGTATGCGTCCTGTAGCAGTGCTAGTACCACACCGGTAGTTATCTGTATCTTATCCTGCTCATCCATCGAACCTGAAGTATCAAACACAACATTGATGAGTGTGGATATTCTGCGACGTCTGATCTTTTCCCTCAGATCGCCTTTTTTTATGGAAATTCGTCCATCTTTTGCATGCAAAGCAGCCGCCCTAACTGTCGGAGCAATCGCAATATCTGTGACCTTGTCCCCAGCTATGCGATATCGCACATATCGCCCACGCTTACCCTTGGTCAATACCTCGGCACGCCTGCCTGATTTTAGCCTGCCTGATGCAATTTTTTTACTCTGCTGGCTCTTTGCAAAATCATGGAGTATCTTACCAACTGTCTTGTCATCCTTCAAAGCATTGTGTAATTTTTCGGTCCGGGGTTCCTCAGTATTTTTTGGCAGATCTGCCGATAGTTCTTGCTCTTCAATATCATCCGAAACATCAACATCCAACACAACAGGTTCTATGGCTTCTGGTTCAAGATGCATTTCCATATCAGGTTTAGCGGGTTTAGGTTTAGCGGGTTTAGGTTTAGGCTCAACAATTTTTTTAGGTTCAATAAATTCTGTTTCATCACGATGAAACACTTCAACCTCTACCTGTTCGTCAACTTCCGTCGAATCTGCAACCATGTCTGCATATAACGATTCAAAACTTCCGGTTTCCTGTAAAATCGGTTTAAAGAACACTTCCGGTTTTAGAACCAAATGGTTTGCATCAGCAATTATAAAAACATCCTTGATCTCATCCGGACGCATCTGACCCATATTGGCATGCATCAGATCATAGACTGCGTCTGTATCCGTATCATCAAAATCAACAACATCCACTTTCGGAATGCGCACACATAAGATAGGTCTGCCAATATGGAATACCCTTATGGTATGTTCACGTTTCACATTCCTGCGCATACGCGAGGCAGCCGCATTGTCATCCATTTTTGGCACCCGTGGTATTAGAATTAGTGCTATATATTATCTTAAACAGTTCCCTCTACAACCGCACGGAGTTGCTCTGCACTGAACTCTTCTTCCTCGAACGGTTTCTTCCGCATCCTGTGCGGCAGCACCGTTTCTGCGGCTTCGATGATGTCATCATTTGTGATACGTTCCCGCCCTTCGTATGCTGCATTGGTACGTGCCGTGCGCTCGATCATGATATCGGCACGATGACCGTCCACATCGAAAGCAACACATATCTGTGCAATAGTCCGCAGGTTCTCCCTTGTTGTTATGACTCCTGAAAGCATCTGTTTTGCCTTCACGATCTTTGACCGCAATTTTTCCTGCTCAGGCTCAAATTCTCTCCGAAACCCGATCGGGTCATCATTGAACTTATTTCTCCGCTCAATAATTTCGATGCGCTGCTCAATGTCAGATATACCTGTAACTTCGACCTGAAGTGCGATCCTGTCAAGAAGTTGCGGTCGCAGTTCTCCTTCTTCGGGGTTCATGCTTCCTACAATAATGAAATTTGAGGGATGGCTTACACTCACGCCCTCACGCTCAACCGTGTTCACACCCATTGCGGCTGCATCAAGCAATGCATCCACAACAAAATCATCCAGAAGATTGATCTCGTCAACATAAAGGATACTGCGATTCGCATCTGCAAGTATGCCGGGTTCAAATGCCTGTACGCCTTCCTTGACCGCTTTTTCAATGTCAAGACTGCCAACAACACGGTCTTCTGTTGCGCCGACTGGTAGATCAATAACTTTCATCTGGCGTTTTTCAACTTTGAGTGTCCCATTCTTCTGCTTATTCCTGCATTCCCAGCAAAACTTATCAGATTCAGCAGGGTTGCAATTGAACTTGCATCCTGTAATGACCTCTATTTCGGGCAAAATCTCTGCCAATCCACGTACTGCCGTGGATTTTGCTGTTCCTTTCTGACCTCTGATAAGGACACCGCCAATTGAAGGATTTATAGCATTCAATATCAGTGCACGGAGCATACCCTCCTGACCGACAATTGCAGATACCGGATACATTACCCTTTCAGACTTTGTGCTCATTTTTGCTATATCTTCAATTGCCGTGTTGGTCTTTTCAACTTTTTCCGGAACTTCTTTGATAATACCGCTAATTTTGATTTTGCTCATGATCATCCTTTCCTGCTGGATCTGAATTTGGCAGTGTTTATTATATGCTTATCAATGTAATTATATTAATTAGAAATATCTTAGCGCTATCGCTGAAATAAGCGCCATAATTAGTAAGATCATACTGATGGAAAATAGTCCGAATATGATCTTTATATGTGCATCCTTATTCTTTTTTGCAACCCTGTTCAGTTCCACTAAACTGACTGACATCGTCAAGAAAAATAGAATTGCTGATGTCAGCAATAATGAACCTGCCACTATAATAAATTCGGCAGTCCATGTAAGTGCCTGTGCATTTATGAGGTCTATGAAGAAATCCTTACCATTTCGCACATATGCAGCCGTTATCCACATTACCGTGTATGCAATTTCCGCAGTACCTATGATCACAGAACACATCACAAATGCAAAAAGCGTAAGCATTGCTCCTATATCAGGAATTTTAAGGTCAATTTGCCATTCTTTGTCCACTGTCACACCTTTTTTTAAAAATGTTGTTTCATATTTATTCGAACAATGAAAATATCCTACCAATTAACATTGGTGGATTAATCATAAAAAAGTATCTATTCAATTACTATAAAATCCTCGCTGTGCTCGGATTTACTCGGCATCATAGCTGCTTAAACAATTACTCAAAAATAAATCAGAAATAAAATATAATGGTGGTGGTAGGAGTCTTTCTCCTTCCTCGCTCCACGATATCAGCCAAACCCCACAGTGTGCCTCAATTCAAGCATGCTACTTGGCTATATCTTTGTTTACAAACACATAAACTGCATTTTCTGCCAAAAACTTTTGTAAGTTTTGGGATTTCACACCCAAATGCAGATTGTTAATGCAGATGGTTTGCCCACCACCATACCATATCTCCTCATATTGGATGGAATTTCTTGATATGGCAAGTTATGTTTATGCTTTAATTATACTAATCTTTTTTGGTACATAATTTGGTATCAAACATGATACATAATATCCCTTATCAATTATACATCAATAAAGGATATAGTACCTGTTTTTAATTATTTGTTCAGACTTTCGAGAACCATTTCCCGTGCTTGCACTGCATCGGCACGCCCGCGCGTCTTTTTCATGACCTGGCCTACAAGGAAATTCAATGACTGCTCTTTTCCTCCACGATAATCGGCAATTGCAGCTTCATTTTCTTTGATGACTTCCGAAACCGCAATTGAGACGACATCATCCTCTACCTTGATAAGTCCCTTTTCCCTGACAATATCAGCCGCATTGCCACCGGAATCCAGTATCGTGCGTATCACATCTACCGCGCTTTTTTCAGTGATCTTATCCTGTGTGACCATCTCAATTATTTCAACTATGTCATCAACTTTGAACGATTCGACCGTAAGGTCGCGATAATTCAATTCACCTTTTAGCACATCTGCAACCCATGGAGTGCAGATTTTGGCATCGATCCTGGATGCGACATTTTCATAGTAATTCGCAATGCGTATCTCAGATGTAAGGGCTTTTGCATGCATATCTGCCATGCCGTATTCTTTGATGAACCTCTCACGTTTTGCATCAGGAAGTTCAGGGAGTGTCTCTGCAACTTTTGCAGTGCGGTCTGCCACACGCATCGGGACAAGGTCCGGTTCAGGAAAATAGCGATAATCGTGTTCTTGCTCTTTTGTACGGAGGGATATTGTTACACCGCGCGCCTCATCGAAGTGGCGGGTTTCCTGAACAACAGTACCGCCGCGGCGCAGCAGGTTCTTCTGGCGCACGATCTCAAACAACAATGCCCGTTCAGCACCCTTGTGGGATGAGATGTTCTTGACCTCTGCGCGTGAACCGCCGCCTATTGAGACGTTTGCATCAAACCTCATGGCACCTTCAAGTGTGGTGTCGCATACATCCAGATATTCGATTATGTTACGCAGTTTATCAAGGAAACGGCGTGCTTCCTTTGGGCTTCGCATATCAGGTTCCGATACGATCTCGATCAATGCAATACCCGAACGGTTGTAATCGATCATTGTACCTTTGGATTTGTCAATGGAACCTATGTGCAATAACCGCCCCGGGTCCTCTTCCATGTGGGATCGTGTTATCCCGATAACATGTTCGCCGTCTTCGCCTTCTATTACGACCTTGCCCTTGCTTGCGATCGGGAAATCGTACTGAGTAGTCTGGAAGCCTTTTGGAAGATCGGGATAGAAGTAATTCTTTCTGTGGAACTGTGTTTGTGGCACGATATTACAGTTGAGCGCTAATCCGATCTTCATGGCGGCTTCCACTGCCTTTTCATTTATCACAGGAAGCGAGCCTGGAAGTCCAAGACATACAGGACAAACATGGCTGTTTGGCTCATCGTTATGATATTTTGTAGAACATCCGCAGAACATCTTGGTGTTCAATTTGTTCAACTGGACATGTATCTCAAGTCCGATCATTACACCGTCAGGATTGTGGTAAGCCATTATTCCACCCCTGCAGGTCTTTTGGTAAGATGATCTGTATTCTGTTCAAATGAATATGCTGCGCGTATGATCGTGGATTCGTCGAAGTGGTTTCCGATTATCTGCAACCCGACAGGTAGACCGTCAACCAGGCCGCATGGCATGGAAATTGATGGCACTCCTGCGAGATTGATCGGTACTGTGTTGACATCTGTGAGATAGAGAGCCAGAGGGTCTTCGATCTTCTCACCGATCTTGAATGCCGGAGTAGGCATGGTTGGTGCCATTAGCACATCTACTTTTAAGAGTGCTTTATCAAAGTCCTGTTTTACAAGTGTGCGCACTTTGAGCGCCTTTAGGTAATACTTGTCATGATATCCTGCAGACAATGCATACGTTCCGAGCAGTATCCTGCGTTTTACTTCCTCGCCAAAACCTTTTGCACGGGTTCGTGATGCCATGACATGCCAGTTCTCGCCTTCCTCGCGAAGTCCGTATCGTGTTCCGTCAAAGCGTGCTAGATTGGATGATGCTTCACTCATTGCAATGATGTAGTATGATGCAAGTGCGTACTTTGTATGGGGCATGGAAACTTTCTCCCACGATGCACCCATATCCTCGAACTTCTGGATGGCAGCCCATACTGCTTTTTCAACACCTTCGTCAATTCCCTCTGAAAAATACTCATCAGGCACTCCGATCTTGAGCCCTGTTACATCGTCAACAAGTGAATCCTGATATGTAATTTCCTGTTTGATGGACGTGCTGTCGCGCGGGTCGTGTCCTCCGATGACATCCATGATGGTTGCGATATCGCTGACATTTGTTGCTATCGGTCCGATCTGTTCGAGTGAGTTTGCATACGAGATGAGTCCGTATCGTGATATGCCGCCGTATGTTGGTTTGAGTCCCACGACACCGCAAAATGCTGCCGGACACCTGACCGACCCGCCGGTATCGGAACCAAGCGAGATGGGTGCTTCTCCTGCTGCAACTACTGCTGCACTGCCGCCTGATGAACCGCCCGGGACTCTTTCGTGGTCCCATGGGTTGAAAGTTGTTCCGTAGTAACTGGATTCTGTTGATGTCCCCATCGCAAACTCGTCCATGTTGGTCTTGCCGAGTATGACTGCCCCCGCATCAAGCAAGCGCTCGATAACGTGTGCGTTGTATGGTGGCACATAGCCCTGCAGTATCTTTGAACTGCATGTTGTCTGTATTCCCTTTGTGGAAATGTTATCCTTGATCGCAATTGGCACACCTGAAAGTACACCATCGTGTCCTTTCCCATCCTTGTTCCTGTCAATATCCTGCGCGCGTGTAATCGCACCTTCATTGATTGTGATGTAGCCGTTTATCCTGCTTTTTGAGATCGTATCGAGATATGATGCTGTGACCTCTTCGCTTGACGATGCTGCAATACTTTCCCTGACCTGTGCGATACTCATCCATTTTGCCTTTGACATTTTTGTACCTCACATGATCTTCGGCGCTTTATAGTGCCCATCCTGTTTGCTCTTCGTGTTCTCAAGCGCTTCTTCCTGCGTAAAGGATTCCGTAACAACATCTTCCCTGAACACATTCACCACATCCATCACGTGGTAGGTTGGATCTACATTTTCCGTATCAACCTCATCCAGTTGTCCGAAATATTCAAGTACAGTGTTTAAATGTGCGGCGTATGTATCAGCATCCTGCTCATCGATCTCGATGCGAGAAAGCCAGCCTACATGTTCTACCTCATCTTTTGTGATCATCGTAAGTTCCTCATGTGAAAATTGAGTTATTAGTAGTAATATATGGATAACAAAAACAAGTACTTTATATTAATATATTCTGATGGGGTGTTGCTTATAGTATCAATAAACTGTTTGATTGCATTTCAAGTCCTTATCTTAGTTAACCAGATTTTTTTTTGATATTTTTTTTGATTGAAAATGAAATCATGCTTTGAACGAGAAATGGGAAGAGACTCTGTACCGTGAGGATTTATCTAAAATGTGTACTTATTGGGGTGTTTCTTTGGATGATTATGACATTGAATAATAATAGTCAAAGAAAACCGATTTATTTCCCCCCACCGTCCTGAATCTAACACACCCACTATCCACTGCTTCGTTGAATATCTCATAACCAATGCCGTAAAGCGCAAGCGCCAGAAGAGAGGTCTAAATATTCTGATGCTCCCGGGGGCTGTGCAGGATTTATGTGAACTGCTGCGGTAGGGATCAAGATCATGTAGGTAACATCACTATTCAGGATACGCCGCC
>JAHYJJ010000148.1:0-3396 GCA_019429165.1 Methanosarcinaceae archaeon
ATACGGATATTAGTGTGTGGCTGTCTAACTTTATTTGCACAGATGCTGGATTGACGTCATAGGATTAATCATAATATATTAAAGGAGTCGTTTTAAGTGCATTGAAAATTTATCAATTGTTTTGAGAATAATATGGAAAGTAGTGGGCGGGGTGAAAACATTAATATATAACATATATCATGATAAATTATGATGGATTATTCTTTATAATCAATCGTGTTTGCAAAGAACGATAAAAAAAGAGGTGAAATATATGGACAGTACATTAACAGTTGCTTTGATGGTAATGGCAGTCGCAGCACTATTGGGAGTGCAAGTAGTTTCAACAATGCTCACTCTCGTATGAGACATTTTTGATAAAATATATACACACTATATAAAACAATATTTAAATTTTAACTGAATGGTAGGCTTTGACTAAAATATGCCTATGTGGTACATTTTGTCAAAGACAATTCATTTTGTTGTGCACAAGTTAATTTCATAGCATTATCTATGAGTTTTTATGTCTTTTTTTTTCTAAAATCACTCTGACTCAGGATTTATGGTAAATCTGATAATATCCCGTATTGTGGGTCGTTTCCCATACATGAGCACCCCCATCCTGAATATTCTTGCACCGATTATCAATACAATGTATGTCGATAACACCAGTATAAGGACACTTGCCAATATCTGGTGAAAGGGAACGTTTGTTGAACCTATACGCACAAGCATCGCCACAGGCGATGTCATTGGGAATATGGAAAGGAATACAGACATGTTGCTATCGGGTTTTGTGAGCAATATCTGCATGAACATAAGTGGAAGAATTGCAGCAAAAGTGAATAAGCCCGCAAGTTGCTGGCTTTCCCTTAGTGAACTGCTTATACTCCCAATTGTTGCCATAAAAGTGGCAATCAGCATGTAGCCCAACAAAAAATATACAAATGCCAGAATAATGAGATATATTTTGAATGCAAATTGTGGCAAGAACATAGATGAAGCAAATATACTTACAAGCAGCCAAATACAGAGCTGCACCAGACCGATGGCACCAAGACCTATGATTTTGCCTGCAAGAAGTTGTCCTGTTGTAACCGATGACAAGAGAATTTCAATGATCTTGCTTTCCTTTTCTTCGGCAACACCTTGAATCAGATACCCGGATGATGAAAATATCGTAATGAACAACAATACTGCAATAATAAACGGCATTGCAATTTTATTGATGACGTCGGGCAATCCAAGTTCTCTGACCTTATCTGTCTTTTCATCGACCACGTATCGTTTGAGAGTGATTGGTTCCTTAATTCGCAAACCTTTTTCTTTATCTGCCATACCTATCAATAAATTATCGACAAGTATATCTGAAATCTCTTCTGTAGGTATGTCTTTTCCAAACGCCTTAATAATGCCGGTTTCCATGTAGTCTTCTGGAATTATGATAAAGCCTCTTATGTCACCTGATTTCAAAAGCAAACTGCTCTCGTAGGTCCTATTAAGTCGTATGTATGTATGTATCGATATTTTTGCGGGAATTGGCCCAATCGAGGGATGCAGATTAGTAACGTTCTCAGGGAACTCGAACATGTCCATCTTATCTATATACCCGAATACCTGATCATCTGGCCCTGCCTGACTTAAAAGCAAAATCGGAATTGCTGTTACTATTACAAAAAGCAATGGAAATCCAATGGTCATCAACACAAACTCTTTGCGTTTCACGATCTTCATGAATTCGTACATGGCAACAGTGGTTATTTTGCTCATTCAGTCCCCTCTTCTACAATACTGATGAATATATCATTAAGCGAAGGTACCGAGTGCTCAAATCGTTTGATCTTTATGATATCTATTATTTCCCTCAATACTGCATTTTCATCAGTTTCATCATCGAGAAATAATTCTATTTCTCTTTTACGTTGCTTAATGTCAACGACTCCGGCAATGTCGCGTAATCTGGAAATGGTTTTTGACACACCTATTAGAGAAATACTCTCATCATCTATATATTCCGGCTCGATAATTATTGAGTTTTTATAATATTTATCCATTATCTCGTCAAGTTTTCCATACATTACAATCTTTCCTTTATTGATCATTAGCAACTGGTCACACATTTCCGCTGCTTGCTCCATCATATGAGTCGATAGAACTATTGCCTTGCCTGCTTTTTTCTGCTCCAGCATTACACGTTTAAGCAATCTCGTGTTCACAGGATCAAGGCCTGAGAACGGCTCGTCCACAATAATGATGTCAGGATCATGTATGATAGTGCCAATGAACTGGACCTTTTGCTGCATACCTTTTGAAAGTTCTTCAACGCGTTTGTTTTTGACGTCGTATAATTCCATTGTGCGCAAAAGTTTTTCTGCTTTATCATGAGCATCTATTTTTGACATACCCTTCAGCATGCCAAAATACACCAGTATTTCCAAAACTCTTGATTTTTGGTAAAGCCCTCTTTCTTCTGGCAGGTAACCCACCTTGTCCTTTGCCTTTAATTTAATAGGTTCACCAAATATCTTAATGGTACCACTGTCCGGCTTAATCTGGTTCAATAACATGCGAAGCATCGTGGTCTTGCCGGCACCATTGGGCCCAAGAATCCCAAATATCTCGCCTTTCTTCACTGAAAAGGAAATATCCCGAATAACCTCGGTGTTATTGTATGACTTGATTACATGTGTAACTTCAATTGCAGTCATTGGTACGAAACTCCTGTGCGCGATTATACAGTATTTATATGCGGGATTGTTAAAAAGTGTTCTGTTTCAAAAAAAACAGATGAAAACAAGTTTTAAATTAAAAAAATAACAGAAATGCCCGGCAAAAGGCATTTCCAACTACTTTATTCTTTTCTAATATTGACAACAACTTCTTTTGACATTTGGTTACCTGTTATCGCTTCTGCTTTCATAGACATGACATCGTACACATTTGCACCTTTTCCATCTGCAACATGACCCATACGCCAGTGGCCAAATCCGTGCATCCAGCCAACTGTGTGAGGGCGTATCCTGTCAGTAAGAAGTGCAATCATTGTTGCCTTACCATATGCAGATTCAACTTCTATCTTGTCCCCAGTCTCAACATGCAGTTTTTCTGCTGTCTTTGGGTGTATTGCAACCGGATTATCCCATTTAAGTTCATTCAGGTAGACATTGTTCTGTGTATTCACACTGTAGTGTGCAGACTCATGCCAATTGATCAAATATAAAGGATATTCTTTGGATGGAATAACCTCAACAGGTATGTACACTGGCATTTTGTTGATCATCTTGCCGTTTGCATTATTAAGATCTTCAAGATGCTTTGATACGAATTCGAATTTACGTGATTTCGTATCGAACCCGTAATAGTAAGTGTCCCATACAGTAACACCGATTGGATTGCCATCACTTTCATGGAGCA
>JAHYJJ010000149.1:0-3351 GCA_019429165.1 Methanosarcinaceae archaeon
ATAGATTATAGAGGCTGTCCAACAATCCAAAATCACAGATAAAAGAAGGACAAATATGGCTTTAAATCAATAAATAAGGTTTGATTTTATCGTCCATAGTAATTGTTAGACAGCCTCTATATACAACGAGAAAACACTCACTTCGTTCGTGTTAACTCGGAGTACATAATCCTATAGATTATATACAACAAGAAAATAATCCCTTATTGTCGCATTAATTCTAATTACGCAATATTACAAGAGACCTATCAAAAAAACCATATTACGAGTATCAGTGGTGTTGGAATGCGCCGCCTGCGGCGGTTGTAGAATACGGCGTATTGATGTATCTGCATCAAAACTAACAGCATCCACCATCCCCACAAGTGACTTCCTTTTGTCCCGTAATTGCAGACCACATCATCGCATACGCGCATCCAACTCCACTTTCAACCTTGATCGCACCTGTTGGACAATTGACCTGGCAGGCTCCGCATTCCATGCATACTTTCTGGTTCACCAACTGTGCTATTTTTTCACCATTATGAAATACATCATGGGGGCAGACAGTGCTACACATCCCGCAATTGATGCACAACTTTGGATCATATTCCAGCGTATTTTCAGTATATGAATTAAACATCAAATTCCCCCTCCTACGATCTGCATTATTCGAAGTACGATCATCAAAACTACCCCCGCTCCGAACATCAATGCCATTATAGGAACATACCTGTATATCTCTTTTTTAACACCAACCACAGACGTAAAAGTACTGGATCCCGTAAAGTTAAGCGCGAAAAAAGCAGTGATTGGTGGCATAACTAACAAAAATGACAATGCTAGACCCTTGTGCAGCCACCATATAGTATCAGTTGCCATAAATGCATTCCAGGAAAAAGGCAAGGTAACCAAAAACCCTAAAATAAATCCTTTCGTGCTAAAATCTTTCGTAGGAAGCAAAGGAAGCAACATCGGAAATAAAATCGTCCCTGCAAGAATTACTACAATTGCAGAAAATACCCCCATAACACCACCGATAAGCGAAATGCCAATAATTACGACCAACAATATTTTTGGCATCAGGAACAACTCAACAGGAGCCAGAACTATGCGATCAAGGAGAGTGAAACGAACATGCCGCATCTCATCCGTAGCATGGTGGTCTTTCAGATACTCAGGCAGGTCTGATGCGCGCACTGGACCATACTCCACCTTAAATCCGGTGCGTGACTTGATCTTATGTGCAGCCACTCCGGTTGCACCAAGTTGTGGCACTATCAACACCCTGTGGTCAACCACATCTGCAAGCCCTGTAACTTCTATCCGGAATACAAGTTCATCAGTACCAAAAGTACCCTTACCTGCTGCACACCAGACATTTACACCTTTTGTATCAAGCACAAGGATATAACCATCCATTCCAACAAGCGATGACCTTAACGCATCAAAACTGAGTGTATAATTCGCACTCACAAAAACCGGCGAATCCCTTGTGGGTTTCCCTAACGCGTAAAGCCCGGGTTCAACACGGTGCTCACTGCGTTTTATTCCCAGTCGTGCAAAAAGATGGTCAAGGCGGTTAGCAGAAGTGATCTCACTTGTAGCGATCTTGATATCCTTCTGCTTAGAAAGTGATTCGGTATTTAAATCCAATACCATCGGTGCAGGTCCACAACACGATGTGGCACAGTTGATGTCTTCCTTTTTTGGTAATACACTCATTGCTAACGCCTCACATCACAACATTCTGTGGGAGTTTCAATTCCCACAGATCTCAATATTCTCTTGACATCTTCGTTCCGAATACTGTATATTATGTTCCTGCCATCCTTCTCATACTTGAGAATTCCTGCTTCAACCAACGTCTTGAGATGCCTGGAAATTGTAGTCTGGTCTTTATTGATGCATGAAGTGAAATCGCATGCACAATGATCTTTCATCAGCAGAAAACTTACTATGCAAAGGCGGGTTTCATCCCCTAATGCTTTGAAGAATTTAACCATATCGTTCATTGTATATATGTACATTTGTGCATATACAAATATGTTTTGCCATCCCAACAACAAAATGTTACAACCCATTACGGCCCATTACAGTCCATCATTGTTCAATATCAAGCAATTTTTTCTTCAACCCTAATCCCCCGCCATATCCCCCAACACTGTTTTTTGCAACCACCCTGTGACACGGAATTACAATAGGATACGGATTTTTTGACAATGCCTGCCCCACAGCCCTTGCACCCCCGCTGCTGCCAATGCGGTCTGCAAGTTCGGAATAAGTAACTGTCATACCATAAGGGACCTTACGCACCTCATTTAGCACAGCCTGCTCAAATTCAGTGAGATTGGATAAATTCGGTTCGTATTTTAAAAAATCGACATTTTCGCCCATCAAATATCTTGAAATGTCCTTATAAAGTTTATCAGAGTTCCAGAATGAAGATTCACGTTGAAAATTGACCCCTTTTTCCCACCAATTTTGACCCAGCTTCATATAACATTTCATACTTTTAATAGTTCCTATTTTCCACTCAATCAAACGTTCCAGATTTTTGGGGGGACTAGCCCCCAAAAATCTTCCACTCCGTGAATCAATAATGATTGCCGATATTATTCTATTTCTTTCCACTTTTAGAATCGTGCTTCTTCAATCTATAACTATTGCCAGTGAAGTAAAAGACATGTGAATGATGTAACAGTCGATCTAAAATAGCCGTTGCAATAATATTATCCTTAAATAGCGAACCCCATTCTTCAAAAGGTCGATTTGAATTCAATATTATTGAACCCCGCTCATATCTTCTTGACACCAATTGGAAAAACAGGGTAGCACTATCCTTTGTTAGATCCATATATCCCAATTCTTCCGAAACACCAATGAATCTATTATTGAGTAACGGAGAAAGTACTGCCATTTCTTCGAGATTGAACAGTTCAATGGGTGTTTTCTTTGTTGTTGTGTGTATACGATGATTTACGTGTTTTTTAAAGTCTAAGAGTTTCAAAGAGAAGTCTTCAAAGGATTCGAACTCATTATCGGCAATAAAGTGGTTTTCAATTTACCTTCGATCATTACGGTGTATGGCGACCAGTCGAATTGTCCCTGTTCTCCGGGCTTAGTCTCATATCGCATATAGGCACGTGCATATTCTGTCTTATACTGCTAAATGTACCGGTAAAATGCTGAACTTGAAACGTTACAGCCCTTTGATTGAAGATCATTGAGTACGCGACTTCCTTTGAGTTTCTTAACAAAGTATTGCTCAATGATATATTCTTGAAATGGTTGTAGTTCTGAATTTGTATACGGCTGTCTTTTATATGCTGGTGGATCTTCTGATCGTAACGCATTTCTCACAGTGTTTCT
>JAHYJJ010000150.1:0-3339 GCA_019429165.1 Methanosarcinaceae archaeon
GAAGTCTGTATCTTGCATCAAGATACCTGACTCTGACTGATGAGGAAGCGCAGGCTATAGCCTACCATGATGGGATGTATGTGCCGGAAGGTCGGTCTGTCACTCACAGGGAAGAGCCTCTGTTGTTGCTTTTGCACTGGGCGGATATGTGGACTGCTAAGGTTTTGGAGTGAGTATGTACACGATGCTAATACACATATTCGAAGGCGCACAGAAAGAAGTAAGACTACTAAGGAAATGACTAAATAGATGGATTTTCTTGCGGTTTTATCGAATCTTGAAAATAGGATTATGTCAAAACTGTTTTGGGTAATGTGGATGATTTTGTTTTTGAATTACAAAATATTACGGATAATGAACTTCAGGAAGCAAGGCAGTTTATTAGAAAGTTCCCACAACTTCTTTTAGTTAAGTCTTATGTTAAAAGACCTGAGATCCTTCGAGATTTTATTGCACTTGTTGAGGATGCGTATAGGGACGTGCACGATGCGGATATTAGTATGTGGCTGTCTAACTTTATAGACACAGATGATAGATTGACGCCATCGTCCTGGAGTTTTTATTCAATAGAAATAATTATATGTGTACATGCACATACACTGATAATATGGCAACGAAAACCATAACGATTTCACTGGACGCCTATGAAAGATTAAAGGCTTATAAAACCTCCAATGATAGCTTCACAGATATTATATTGAAATTAACCAGAAAAAAGAATACACTTGACTATATACGTTCCCTGAAGCCCAAAACCGAACTTGCGGATAATATTGAAAAAGCAATGCTGGAAACAAGAAAAGCAAAGCTGCGGGAAATTGAATTATAATGACTTGTTTTGACACTGATTTCATAATAGACCTGCTTCGCAGAAAATCGGATGCTGAAAGAAAGCTTGAAGAATTAACAGCAGACGGAGACAGGTTGACCACAACTGCATTGAATGCATCTGAGCTTTTCAAAGGCGCATATAACTGCTCAAAACCAGTGCAGGAAGCCAAGAACGTGAGGCATTTGCTCGATACACTTGACATTCTGGAATTTTCGATAGCAGCAAGTGAAACGTTTGGGAAACTTTCAATCGAATTGAAAAGAAATGGAACTGAAATCGGGGATTTTGACCTGTTGATAGCGAGTATTGCCCTTACTCATGGACAGACGCTCCTCACAAGGAATGTCCGGCATTTCTCAAGAGTTCCGGGGCTGGCAGTAGAAAGTTATTAGAGATTTAGGGCACATGAAGACTTTTTACCTTACCTTTAGAAAACGGCAGACGCTGTCTGCCAAATTGAGGTGGAGAGACGGATTGATAACTGAAGGGAGAAAAGTAAATATAATGTGTAACAGGGGCGATAACTTGCACGCAAATTGCATGCAAAAAATACAATCTGCATGAACAATCGCAATGCTCAGACTCAAAACTATCGGTGCTCCGGCGAACAGAAGCACCACGACGCAGCACACGGATGACACGGATCAAAATGATATTCACGGATTCGCGTAAATCCGTGCCATCCGCGAAATCCGCGTTCTATCGTCGTACTGATCCTCGCACAAAATCAACTGACCGCAAGAAATACAATCCAGATTAGTGTCACGTCAACCCTCCGATGTTTGGTATGAAGACATAGATTATATTGCATATGATTCTAAATTATAAAATGACCGTTCGGTATCTACAAAAACCGTAACATCGTAACCCGCCTTCAGGCGGCGTATCCCAGTACTATCAAACCCATGACCCAAACATACAATCCTTATAACAAGTAAATACGCAGTCGCTTGAAAAACGTATTGCATCTTATGTTTGAGGTGTATGACCGTGCCGCGCTCTTGCGCGAATGGTTGCACCGTTTTTAACATCAGTCTTACCCTCCTCCATCTAGCGACATTGTATTATTGACACGACACTAGATACGAATTACTACTCACTAAAGTAACCAACCGCAAAACCGAGGTGCAACAACTCACCAACATGCTTCACAACGAAACCACATGGCTGACCAGTCCTGCAAGCACTAAATACCACCTCAATGTTGAAGGAGGATTGCTCCTGCACAGTGTTGGTGTTGCCGAAACTCTGCTTCGTATCAAAGACACACTGGCGCCTGATATCAGTGATGAGTCGTGTGTGATCGTTGGACTGTTCCATGATCTTGGGAAAGTTGGAATGCCTGGCAAACCATATTATCTTCCTGAGATGAAGGATGGAAAACCAACAGGAAAATACTCGATCAATACCGAACTTGTCACGATGGGTCAATCACTTAGAAGTCTGTACCTGGCATCAAGATATTTGACACTGAGTGATGAGGAAGCACAGGCTATAGCCTATCATGATGGAATGTATGTGCCGGAAGGTCGGTCTGTCACTAACAGGAAAGAGCTTCTGTTGTTGCTTTTGCACTGGGCGGATATGTGGACTGCTAAGGTTTTGGAGTAATGAAAACTAATGACAAAACACCTAAACCAATCCGGAGACTACTATTACTGTTTGTCATGCCAAGCATGGCATACCCTTAAACCAGGCACAAAAGGACAACAGCATCTTGGATATTTCGACGAATCGGAGACAAATTCAGATTCAGCCAAGTATTATTTCTGCACCCTGTGTAGCAAGTGGCATAAAGGCACACACACAGCACATCACTCACACCGTGCGCATATCAAGTCCGATGGAAGGGTAAATCTTCAAAAACCACCTGCAAAAGTAATACGTGTGACTAAAGAACCCATCATCGGTGGGTTTGATGGTGCAGACGGGTTATGGAAATCGTTTGACGAGCACCTGAATAGCATTGGCTCTACATCACTGAGAGAGCGATTCAAAGAGATCCATGATATTGGCAGGTCGATTGAGAAAGAAAAGGTTCAGTGTTTCAGTCGTAAAAACGGTTTCTCGTTCATAATCCGTGGGTTGAAGGTAGGGCAGGTAATCCTGAATTCGACCGGATTTGATCTAACACTCATGAAGAACATCCACAACACCGGAAAAAGGAGCGTGAGGCAGGAAAAGAATGAGTATGTGTTCAACAATCTAAACCTCAATCCAATTTCCAATTCAGATATCAGGGCGCATCTGCTTGAACAATCAAAAACATTGCTTGCACTTCGCAGTCGTAATGCCATAGGATACATGGAAAAATGGCTTCACTGTCTTCTAATTGAGCAGATGGAATCAGGTGGATTATCCAAACTCGGGCTTGATTTCCTATACTATGAAACTCCTGTCGGGAAAGTGAAACGAAACCAGCAATTTGGCAGGGAACATGTCGATATTGTTGCACGGGAGCGTAGTAGCGGCGCACTTGTTGTTGTCGAAGTTAAAAAAGATGATTC
>JAHYJJ010000151.1:0-3338 GCA_019429165.1 Methanosarcinaceae archaeon
CTGCGGCGGATTGTTTTGACGTTAAAAATAACTGAACAAACACAAAATAACAAAAAAATATCCAAAAGATAATATTCAGAGCATTACCAAATCTCACATATCAATTCTGGAATTGGAACAATACACTATTTCCCCGGCTCGTATCTTCTTGCTAACCCAATCCTTGATGTATAGTTTGAAAATACCTCTACTAAATGGTATCAAGAGCAAGAACCCTGTGATGTCTGTCAATATTCCGGGCGTCATTAGCAGGATGCCGCCGACCAATACCAGTACACCGTCAAACATTGCATCTCCGGGCATCTGCATGCAAGACATTTCAGTCTGGATGCGGCGCAGCACTTCAAGTCCCTGATGTTTTGCAAGAGCGGCGCCTGCTATGCCTGTTATTATCACAATACCAAGCGTTGGCATTGCACCGATGCGAGTGCCAAGTTCGATCAGAATATACAATTCTACAAAAGGAACTACTACAAATAAGAACAAAAGTTTTGCGAACATGACTATTCCTTCGATAATATAATGATGATATTGCTGTTGCGATATGTAAATATTTTCAAGATACGGACGGATTGATCACTTCGACATCGGTTTCAAAAACAAACTTCAAGTCCGAATTTAATTTCGCCATTGTTCGTTCTATTTTTTCTCTTAAATCTGCCTGATTGGTTCGTTCAATTTCCAAATCATTTTTAATCAAATCGATCCTGCTACGGCAATATGAGATCTCTTTTTCATACTTGATCTTTTCTTCATAAACTGTAAGCCGATTCAACTCGCCCTTTATCTCTTTCAACTCTGATAAACATAACCCTCTCTTTCCAGCCATTGCTGACAGGATATCAGAATCTCTCAATTTATCGAGCTGGTTAATAGTGTTATTCATTTTTTGTTGTTTAAGACCAAGAGTACCATCTTCGATACGCACCCTTATCTCATCAAGGAAACTGTTGATATCAGTTCCAAGTATTGATGCAGGATCATCTATTATTGCCAATAGGATCTCCTTACTATTTGGTGACATTTTATGCCTATCGCTTGCATCCTGTTTCTCCATTCGTGAAAGAGCTTTGGACAGAGGTGCAAACATTGACTTCACATTGGAATCTATGTCCAACAAACTGCCTTCAAGTGCCGTAACCTGTTTTTCCAACTCATGAGCCTTTTCAAAATCCACACTTTTCACAACATCTTTCAGTTTAAACTCAAGACTATGCAGTTCATTTTCCAATGAATCATATTTCGTCTCCAGTTCAGGGATCAGGTTCTCGTTATCAATAATCTGTTGCTGGTATTGACTAATGGTTTCAACACTCTCTTTCAATCGATCATATGAATCCAGCTTATCCTGCACCTCATTGATGGGAGCTATAAGTTCATCAAGCAAACTGTCCAGATGGCTAAGATCATCCATGACGCCCCTGTACTCTTCGGGAAAAAGCGCTTTTGCGTATTGCTGACTACGCATGGTATTTTCAATGAGTGTTTTTAAACCGGACTTTGTATTTGTATAAAATTCATTTGCAGCAAATATGGCGGCTGTAGCGTTGGCGGTAGTATCCTGTGGAATAATTGTTCTGTCAATTATTATGCCAATGTTCTTTACAACATTGTCTTTGTTCGAAAGACCTGCCTTGGCTATTTGCTTATACGCATCATTAACTGTGTTGGCATCATTGAGATGCTCCTTACTTACACCAAGGTCACCAAGAGCAACACCAATCTCCTCATATTTCTGCCTAATATGATGATGGAGCCTTCTAAATGTCTTTTCCGACCTGGCTTCCATCCATTCAGGTAGTTCACAGAGTTCCAATGAAATTGAAGTCGGTGCAACATCTTTTTTTCCAAATAACTTTTTAATGAGTTTCAAATTTGATCAGAATAAAGATGTGTTAATATTTAAAAAGGGTTTGGAATATTCTTTTTGAGAAAATATGTGACCCAACATGTATAGATACGATTTTTTTCATATTTATGCCCGTTGATAATTTGCTAATATGTGAATGCAACAATTGTAATAGGATGTGAGATAAACTATAACTAATGCATAAAGATGCTTAGCTAAAAGTTCATTTTGATAGAACCTCAAACCCATTCCGTTTTTTTTAATATTGTTTATTCAAAATAACCTTTGTTTTCAAACATATTGATTATTTTTGGCGGCGGTGTGTTCTATTAGTACCACCCATAAATGCATACCATGGCGATAAAAATCGAGGTTTATTATGAAAATCTACACTAAAAAGCAAAAAAATATCGCAGAAAAAATTAGTTCGAATACAGTAATTTCAAATTGAAAGAATTGGAAATGGCAGATAAAACACTCGATACGTGACATCTCGACGTTTGAAAATCTACTTGGAATTGAATTTAAATCTGCTGAAAAAAAGAGCTTGAAGAAACTCTTGAAAAGTTCCCGCTTTCCATAACCCCTTATTATTTGTCACTAATCAATTCCAGCGACTACATGAATGATCCGATCTTTAAACAATCTTTTCCTTCACCATCAGAATTGATAATCAGTAAATGTGATATGAAAGATCCTTTATCAGAAGACAAAGATAGCCCTGCACCCGGAATCACTCATCGCTATCCTGATAGGGTGTTGTTCCACATCAGCAATACCTGTTCAATGTACTGCAGGCACTGCACCAGAAAAAGAAAAGTAGGCGATGTAGATTCCGTTCCTGAAAAAGATGAAGTTCTTGCAGGAATCGAATATATAAAAAACAATCCTGCTGTGCGTGATGTCCTGCTCTCAGGCGGCGATCCGCTCATGCTGTCTGATGAATATCTTGATTGGATCCTTACCGAATTGGAAAATATCCCACACGTAGAAGTGATACGTATCGGCACAAGAATGCCTGTTGTATTGCCATACCGCATAACAGATGAATTGGTAGAAATGTTGAAAAAACATCATCCATTGTGGATCAATACACACTTCAACCACCCAGGGGAAATAACAACTTCTTCAAAAAACGCTTTGAGTAAACTTGCTGATGCAGGAATTCCGCGGGGCAATCAAACTGTCTTGCTGGCAGGTATAAATGACTGTCACAGGATCATGAAAAGACTCATACACAAACTTGTTCAAAACAGAGTCAGACCATATTATCTATATCAATGTGACCTCTCAAAAGGATTGACACATTTCAGGACTCCTGTCGGCCGCCTGGCTCATCGCGTTTTTGAAACTGATTTCTAACTCAGAAGGATTGACACATTTCAGGACTCCTGTCGGCAAAGGCATTGAGATCATGGAAAACCTGATCGGGCATACAAGTGGTTTTGCAGTCCCAACCTATGTGATCGATGCGCCGGGTGGCGGAGGA
>JAHYJJ010000152.1:0-3322 GCA_019429165.1 Methanosarcinaceae archaeon
TTCAAAGGGGGCTTTACTATAAATCTCATTCAATTGGTTTGAGAGGGATAATTATTACAGTCGTATAGCATTGCGTTTAGTATTCATTGTTTTCCGAATGGTCAGACACGAATATATAAAAAGGAGCGTTTGTGTTGTTGTCCCTAAACCGTACAAAACTTGATATACTTTTAGGCAACATATATTAAGATTAAATATTCAAAATTAAAATTTTAATCAAATATTAAAGGCGGAAGAAATATGACAAAATATGTTTCTGAGTTATCTGAAAAACAGAAAGAAGAGTTAACAGACATTTTCGGCAATAAACGCGTGAATTTCAGCAAACGTGAACGCCACTATTATACACACGATGTAGGCACGCTGCCGTATCTGGTCAAGCCAATGCTCGGTAAAGTCGAACCTGCAGCGATCGTCAAGGTCAGCAGTGAAGACGAGGCAGTCAAACTCATTGAATTCGCAAACAAATACGAGATCCCGATTGTTCCAAGAGCTGGTGCATCATCAGGTTATGGCGGAGTCATAGCCACAAAAGGTGGTGTGATCGCTGATGTAACCACCATGAACAAGGTAATCGAAATCAACAAGAAAAACCTTACCGCAACGGTTGGTGCTGGTATTGTCTGGGAACTTCTCGAAAATAAACTTGAGCGCGAGGGACTGGCACTTCGTGCAGTACCATCAAGTGCCCCATCATCCACACCGGGCGGCTGGCTTGCACAGGCAGGAATTGGTTATGGAAGTTATGAATATGGCTGGTCATACGAGACAATGGAATCTGCAAGGATCGTACTTCCCACAGGCGAGGTCAAAGAATTTTCTGGGGCTGACTTTGACAAGATCAGCGGTACAATGGGAACAACCGGCATCATCACACAGATTAAACTCAAACTTAGAAAGTATGAGAAAACCATTGCAACATCCGCACAATTCCCTGATGCAACATCTATGAAGAATGCCATAAAAGCGGTATCCGACAAAAAGATACCACTGTGGGCGATCTCACTATTGAACCCGAACTTTGCGGACATGAAGAACAAGGCTCCTCCTGCAACACATCACGGGCATCCTGTGGATGAACACCGCCCAATACTTCCAAAAGCATACATCGTCAACTTCGCATATCCCGAATCAAGGGATGTAAGTGAACTTAAAAGCGTGATCGAACAGGCTGGTGGAAAGGTATTATCAGACGAGATCGCACAGCATGAGACTGAAGGGTGGTATAAGTCAATGAAAGTCAAACGGCTTGGCCCGTCATTCGTTCCGGCAGAAGTGCTGGTTCCTGTTGATACGGTTGACAAGGTCATAGATGAGATCCAGAAGAAAATATCCTTGCCGGTCCTTATGGAAGGTATGGTTACCAATGACAATATGGTGACTCTTCTTTGTTTTATTCCGCATTCTGAATTATCGATCAAGTTCAATCTGGCATTCCCGCTCGCACTTAGTATTGTAAAGATCGCGGAGAAGAACGGAGGCAGGTTATATTCATCAGGACTTTATTTTGCAAAACAGGCAGACAAAGTTTATGGAGACAGGTTTGCGGCTATTAATGAGTTCAAAGCGAAAAATGATCCTAAAGGAATAATGAACCCTGAAACCCTCACAGGCAAGAGTTTGTTGAAAACGGGACTTTCTTTTGCACAGGCTTTTGAGCCGATTACACGCCTGGTGGGCAACATGTCCGGCGTAAAACAGAATGTGGAGTTCAAAGACCAAAAAGGCATTCCTGGCGACATAATCTCACATGCTTACACCTGTGCCCAGTGCGGATATTGTGTGAGCGAATGTGACCAGTATTACGGACGTGGCTGGGAATCCCAATCCTCACGAGGAAAATGGTTCTTTATGAAGGAATTCCTTGCGGGACGGGAGGAACTCGATCAGGAACAGACCAATACGTTCCTTGCATGCACGACATGTGAAACATGTGTCAGTAAGTGTCAGTTGGATCTGCCTGTTGAACCGGACTGGTTACGAATGAGGAATATTCTTGTTGGAGATAAAGGCAAGATGACTTTCCCGCCATTCGAGATAATGGCAGCAAGTCTGGTTAAGGAGAGGAATATCTGGGCAACTTACCAGACTGAACGTGACACGTGGGTCCCTGAAGACCTCAAGCCAAAAATCAAGGATAAGGCGGATTATGCGTACTTTGCAGGCTGTACCGCATCCCTTGTGGAAAAGGATATTGCAATATCCACAGCACGCATTCTTGATGAGGCGGGTGTGGATTTCACATACATGGGCAATGAAGAGGCATGCTGTGGTATTCCAATGCTTGCATCTGGTAAGTGGGATGTTTTCGAAGGCATTATGAGATTGAATGTCGAAAATATGAAAAAGCGAGAGGCTAAGACTGTTATTACATCATGTCCTGCATGCTGGCTTGTTTGGAATCACTTTTACAGGGAATGGGCTGAGAAACTTGGCATTGATTACGACTTTGAGGTGAAACACTATTCGGAAATTGCAGCAGAGCGGCTTGCTGTGTTGACTCCAAAGTTCACGACACCACTCAATAAGGTGGTTACCTGGCATGATTCATGCCATGCAGGAAGAGCAGGTGGATTATACGAACCTCCGAGAGATCTTATCAAAGCAATTCCGGGCGTGGAATTCAGGGAACTGGAACACAACAGGGAACGTGCACATTGCTGTGGCTCTGTGCTCTCACTTCTCGATGACCCTGAGGTCGCAAATGTGATCGGTGCAGTGAAACTCAATGAAGCAATGGATGTGGATGCAGAGATGCTTCTTGCACTGTGTCCATGCTGCCAGGTGCAGTTAAGGGTAAGTGCGGATAGGAGCAATATCCCGATCGATGTTCAGGATCTGGGTACCGTTGTGGCTCGCAGTCTTGGATATGATATTGCAGACTCCACAGGAGTTGCACTGGAATCATGGGCGGTATTCGAGAAGATGATATATCTCCTCAAGCCTGAGAATATGACGGATCTGATGGTTGAATTGTTACCGGAGATGATGGATGCTATGCCATCATATCTGAAGTTGATGATGAAGACCGTGAAATACGTTCCAGGCATGGATATATTGATGAAGCCCATGATGCCAAAAATGATGCCCCTACTCATGCCGATGCTGATGCCAAAGGTTATGCCTGCCATGCTCGAAGCCGTTGGAAAACGCATCCCGATGCCGGATTACATGGCAGAGCAGATGCCTGACCTGATGCCAAAAGCCATGGATAATTTGCTGCCGAACATGCTCCCGCAGATCGCACCGCTTCTGACCCCGAAGATGATCGAGTATATTAAGGCGAATTGAGGTTGGATTTTCGGGTTACGCCTTTTTGATT
>JAHYJJ010000153.1:0-3316 GCA_019429165.1 Methanosarcinaceae archaeon
GTTCGCATTGACTTGGACTACATAATCTTATAGATTATATACTACAAGAAAATCTTCGCTGACGCTCAGATTAACTTGCACCATATATTTTTAAAATATATACTATTAAAAAAGAGAAAATATCATGCATATAATGGAAGGTTTTTTACCCGGCCCCTGGTGGCAGATCTGGTTTGTAATATCAATTCCTGTTATAATGTATGGTATGAACAAATTGAACAAACTCACAACTGAAAAACGAGAGGTTCTACCTTTGCTTGCAGTTGCAGGGGCATTCATATTCGTACTGTCATCACTTAAACTACCCTCTGTGACAGGAAGTAGCTCCCACCCAACCGGCACTGGAATGGCTGCGATTCTTTTTGGTCCTGCAATAACCGCAGTTCTCGGGTTGATCGTGCTGGTGTACCAGGCATTGTTCCTTGCGCATGGCGGAATTACAACACTTGGTGCCAATGTTTTCTCAATGGGCATAGCAGGTCCGGTAGTTGCATATGTCGTATACAAAATGAGCATGAAATTTAAAATCAATTTTTACGCCACCGTATTCCTTGCAGCCGCTCTTGGTGACTGGGCAACTTATTTAGTAACATCTGCCCAGTTAGCACTGGCATTTCCGGCAGAGATTGGTGACATATTTACCTCATTCAAGGCGTTCGCTGCGGTGTTTGCATTGACTCAGGTCCCCCTTGCGATAATGGAAGGAGCTGTCACATCACTCATATTCAAGTATGTGATACAGGTCAAGAGTGATGTTCTTGTTAAACTGAATATAATTAGCGAAGAGAGAATTCGCAAGATCAGGGAGATGGCAGCATGAAACTGGAACTTATTGTGGCAGGTATAATTGTTATATTTGCAGCCCAGTTCCTCTATATATCCTCAACAACCGATGCTGAATATGGTGGTGCTGATGGACAGGCGAAAGACGTGATCGCAGAGATCACAAACGGCACCTATGAACCAATAGCAAAACCTATATGGGAACCACCAAGCGGGGAAATAGAGAGTCTTTTGTTTGGACTACAGGCAGCATTTGGTGCACTGATCATAGGTTATTTCTTTGGATATCACAAGGGCAAGAATACGAGATAACAGTCTGAATGACTCCTAATGATTCCGAATTAATTTAAATTTTAGTAATTATCAATATAAGAATAATTGTGAGATCTCTTTATGAATAACCTGCTTGACGATTATGCACTGATAAGCCCTTTGCGATACCGCAACAACAAACTCAAACTGGGTGTCGCGATATTCGGGTTACTCGCAGGTGTTTCATCTGAATCTCCGGCAACGCCTATTTTTGTTATGTTATGTATGGGGATTGCAACAGTCATTTTTGGAAAGGTACCATTAAAATTATATGTGCAACTTATGCTCGTGCCCATGGGTTTTGCTCTTGTAGGGTCTATTGTGATCCTGTTTTTCTTTGGATCCGGCAATGAGGTATTTGCATTTGATGTGTTTGGTTACCGTCTGATTGCAAATGCACAGGGGATCGATAAGGCACTTCAAGTAATATCGAGAACTGCAGGGGGAATGAGTTGCATGTTCTTCATAGCACTTTCAACTCCGGTTGTTGAGCTTTTCTCAGTTCTCAAATCAGCCAGGATCCCAGACAGCGTGATCGAATTGTCTATGTTGATGTACCGCTACATCTTTGTCTTTTTGGAAGTTGCAATGTCAATAAAATATGCCCAGACAGTGAGGCTTGGGTACAAAGATTTTAAAAGATCTTTCAGTTCTATAGCAATGCTTGCAAGCACATTGTTCATAAGATCGTGGGAACAAGGCGAGAAGCTGTACCTTTCAATGAGTTCAAGATGTTATGATGGAAAATTATCCATGTTCGATGCCAGACGACCGATTGGCATATCGGAAGCAATCCTTGCAGGCGTGTATATTATTTCCACTATTGCAGTTTCATATATAGTGATCATTTAAAAAAACGTACCATTACCAGAGGCAAAAGTTATGACGATCCTACAAACCAAAGATCTTATGTATTCATATCCAGACGGAACAATTGCAGTTGACGGAGTCGATATTGAGATTAAAAAAGGGAAAAGGATCACTTTTGTAGGTCCGAACGGTTCGGGAAAATCGACTCTGTTCCTGTTGTTGAACGGAACCCTCAAACCAAAAAAAGGAGAAGTCCAATCACATGGAAAGAGATTCAAATACGATTCAAGATCACTACGGGATATAAGAAAGAAAGTAGGAATTGTTTTCCAGAATTCGGATGACCAGATATTTGCCCCTACAGTGTATCAGGATGTGGCTTTTGGTCCGGTAAATCTTGATTTTACAAAGGAAAAGATTGAAAGTTGCGTGAACAATAATCTTGAGTATGTCGGATTGTCACATCTTAAAGATAAGCCACCGCATCATTTGAGCGGTGGGCAAAAAAAGAGAGTTGCTATTGCAGGCGTGGTGGCTATGGAGCCTGAGGTAATCATACTTGATGAGCCATTGTCAAATCTGGATCCGGTCGGTGCAGATGAGATAATTGACCTGCTAAATGAGTTCAACCATTTTGGCAAGACGATCATTATCTCCACCCATGATGTAGACCTTGCTTACCAGTGGTCTGACTACGTATATCTGATGGCAGGCGGCAAAGTTGTAGGGGAGGGTACACCGGATGAGGTTTTCAAGGATCCCGAATTATTAAAGACGGCAGGATTGAGACAACCGACAACTCTTGAGATATACCATGAGATCGAGAGAAGGGGGCTTGCTGCTCGAAATCAGGTCCCAAAGACGGTGCCTGAACTCGTGGATACTTTGAAACCCCCTGAGTTGATGTGGGCGAACGTTCCCCCGGGAACTAAAGAAGGAGATTCATTGAACCTGGGAGTTATGTATGGCGATTATGCCCAGCATTGCCCGTATGAAGCTGTAAATGCAAAGGTTTTACACATACATGACGATGGACGCGCAGTGGTTGAGATGATGCGCAAAGGCATACGTGCCGGATGTATTATGATATACGATATGGATTCTTATGATCACCAAAAACTTATAGATATTATGGGCAAGAATGAGATAGATGTAGTTGGTGCCATGGGTACGATGAGCAAGAACATTGCAGAAAAGGATGGAGTGTCCCTTGAGATCACATCCGGCGTAATCGATAAATCGATCTTGATGGCTCTTTGCGGAAAACGATGTCTTGTGCTTACCAATGGAGGCATGATAGAACATTCGATGGTGAGGATAGTGGATTATGTTGAGAAGAGTGGGATCGATCTGAATGTTAGTGTTATTGGCAGGGAGACAACTTAGTTACACGTCAACTTTTAATTGTCAG
>JAHYJJ010000259.1:0-3316 GCA_019429165.1 Methanosarcinaceae archaeon
ATATTCAACATTTGTTTGATCATCCGCAGGAGAATACCAATTGACAACCGTTCTTGGAATCGAAGGTACTGCATGGAACCTGAGCGCAGCCATAGTGAATGAAAACGATGTCGTGGCAGAGGTCACAGAGACATACCGCCCGCCAACAGGTGGAATTCATCCACGTGAAGCCGCACAGCATCATGCAAAATATGCTTCTCAAGTAATACGCGACCTGCTTAATGAAGGGAAACAACACGGCTTGGACGTTGGCGACATTGATGCTATCGCTTTTTCACAGGGTCCGGGGCTTGGACCATGTCTTCGTACAGTTGCAACCGCAGCCAGAATGCTTTCACTTTCCCTGAATATCCCTCTTGTGGGAGTCAACCATTGTATAGCACACATTGAGGTGGGGAGATGGAAAACCCCTGCATCGGACCCCGTTGTACTCTATGTTAGCGGTGCTAATTCGCAGGTACTCGCATACCGTATGGGGAAGTACCGCGTATTTGGGGAAACCCTTGATATCGGGATTGGGAATGCATTTGATAAATTTGCACGCAATGCCGGATTGAGTCATCCGGGCGGTCCGAAGATAGAGGAATATGCCAAAAATGCAGAAAGATACATTCCCCTGCCTTACGTGGTCAAAGGTATGGATTTCTCATTCTCGGGACTCTCAACTGCAGCAACAGATGCACTCAAGAATGCATCACTCGAAGATGTATGTTATTCATTCCAGGAAACTGCTTTTGCAATGATGGTGGAAGTAACCGAGCGCGCACTCGCACATACCGGCAAGAGTGAAGTACTCCTTGCAGGCGGAGTTGGTGCCAACATGCGCCTGCGGGAAATGCTTGACATCATGTGCGATGACCGCGGTGCATCATTCTACGTGCCGGAAAAACGATTCATGGGCGATAACGGTGCCATGATCGCATACCTGGGACTTATCATGTTCGAATCCGGCACAGTGACAGATATCGACAGATCGCATGTCAATCCAAATTTCAGACCGGATGATGTTGAGGTAACATGGATTGCTGAAGATTCGGATAACGAGGGGACAAAATAAATGCACCTCACAAGCGGCGCAGAAGCAACGATCCATCTCGAAGATGGAGTTATTATCAAAGAGCGTGTGCCAAAACGCTATCGTCTGGTGGAACTGGATGAGAGGATACGCAAAGAGAGGACACGTGCAGAGGCGCGCCTGATGTCTGAAGCAAGGCGTGTCGGGGTTCCAACACCAATCATCTATGATATCAATGGCTCCACGATCGAGATGGAATATATTACAGGAGAGCCGATCAAAAACGTCATGACCCCATTGTTGAGCGAGCGCGTGGGTGAGGTTGTTGGAAGACTTCACAGTGGGGGCATCATCCATGGAGACCTTACCACATCCAATATGATACTCCATGACGACAAGATATACCTGATCGATTTCGGGCTTGCATTTGTTAGCAGTATCGTGGAATCACAGGGAGTGGACGTGCATGTACTGTTCCAGACATTTGAGAGTACACACAAAGACCATGAAAAACTCATCGAGGCATTTTGCAAAGGATACGGCAGAACATTCGAGAATGCCGATGATGTCATAAAACGTGTTAAAGAGATCGAGAAAAGAGGTAGGTATGCGTAAGATCGTATTTGTTACAGGCAACAAGGGGAAACTGAGGGAAGCGAAAGATATCCTTGCAGCAAAGGATATCGAGGTGATCCAGAATAACCACGGTTATCCCGAACTTCAGGAAGATGAACTTGAACCCATTGCATCATACGGTGCAAAATGGGCTGCGGAAAAATTGAAGATGCCGGTCATGGTAGATGATTCGGGATTATTTATCCATGCTTTGAACGGATTTCCGGGTCCATATTCTGCATTTGTGGAGGAGAATCTGGGCAACCTGAGGGTCTTGAAATTGATGGAAGATGAGACTGACAGAAGTGCCACATTCAGATCAGTTGTCGGGTATTGTGAACCTGGCGGCGAGCCTGTTGTGTTTACCGGCACGGTTGATGGGCAGATTGCATATGAAGAGCGTGGAAGTGGCGGTTTTGGGTATGACCCGATATTCGAATATGGGGGGCAGACTTTTGGTGAACTCGGTGACGAGGTGAAAAATACATTGTCTCACCGCCGTAGAGCACTGGATAAGTTCTTTGAATGGCTTGATTGAAACTAACATAATGGTGTGGTGGGGGTAACAAAATGTCAGGCAGAATGCGCATTTTTTTGAACGATACTCGCGGAGTGGATACTATCCCACTAAAACTCGTGGTGTATCTGGCACTCACGGGTGCTGTGATGGTACTTATCGCAGTTTCGTGGGGGAATGTCATGCCGGTTATGCAGGGTGCAGATGTTGATGAGCAGATCACAGATGCTGCACTCAAGATCACTTCGCTCCAACAGGGTGCGGCCCGCGATCTGCTGGATAGGCGCAGTGCCGGTGGTTCGATGTGTGTTGTTGAACTATCCCTACCGGATAATGTGAGATTTGTTGGTTTTGGTGTTGATCCAGATCCTGATACTGATGGGAATCTCACAGATACGGAATGGGTGGTTGAGAATAATACAATCGTGTATCAATATTCAAATGGTGTCAAAAAGCGCGTGTTCTTGAATGGGGAAATTATACTGTTCAGGAATGGAATGCAGGATGCAAGTGGCAGGTGGATTATGGATGCAAATCTTGATGTTGTGAACGGTCATGACGTGGGAGTTGTACTTGAAGGACCTGTAAGTGGTGAATTTATTTTTGAGATGGTCTTTGATGGTGAGATGTACATGCTCTCTCATTTTTAAAAAAACAACTATTGGATATGACGGGTTTGATTTGCCAGTCTTGATGGCGATGCAACAACCTGCCGCAGGCGGCATATTCCAAAAACACTGATAATTAATGAATAATTTACAAAGAAGAGCACGCAGAGAGACAAAATACAACTTTTTACACTCTCTGCATTTACTTTTTCATGACTAATTAACTACAATTTAATTCGTAACAAAATATTTGAATATTTTATACATTTGTCAACTCTTTTCATATTGAAGGGGATGTACCGTCTGCGGCGGTTTACGATAAGGGTTATGGAGGCTTGAGCGGTATAAAGGGAAATTTTCACGTACCGTTCTTAGAAGATGGAGAGCGAGTAATCGCTCTTCTTTATTCGGTTTGATTCAAGATCAAAACGATCTATACTAAACCGAGTCAGCTTTTTGTAACTTTCCGGCCACAGAGGACACAGAGAGCACAGAGGCCGTAGCAACATTCTCTCTGTGTACTCTGTGCTCTCTGTGGCTTGAATTACACTTGCAAGAAGT
>JAHYJJ010000154.1:0-3303 GCA_019429165.1 Methanosarcinaceae archaeon
TATATAATTCATGCCGCTTTGCCATGATGCTAAAGCCGTCAAAAAAAACATGCCCATAAAAATTATAATTATCAACTTTCTTGCTGCCATTTTTATCCCTCTATGTAATAAAATCATCTATAATGGTGTTAATGTCAACGCATGGTTGACAGCAACCTAATTTATCTTTACTATTTATATCCCCTCATCAAACCTTCTTTTACACCTGAATATGATGTTGGGTGCACCGGTCCATGGCAACTAATACAAGTCTGTGTGGTATATTCACTTGCATTTTCTCTGTAATTATGATGATGTCCATGGCAATTTGTGCAGTCAGGTACATAAAGATGATACACGTGACATCCATTACACTGTAATGTAACGTGGATTCCACCCTCTACTGATATTCCATCCACAGCGTGGCATGAATTACAACTTGTATGGCAAGCTTCACATTCTTCTGATGGCACATCTTCATGCGGATCCTTTACGTGACAATCACTGCATTCAGAATATGCCATTGCTCCACCTCTGTCACTTTTATGACAGTGCACACAATCACTCAGAACAAAATCCTCACTCAAATGAGCCTGTTCAGCAGATTCATGACATACTTTACAATCTTCTGCAGTCAGATCTGCATTTGCATGGACATCTTTTGCACCGGCTTTTGGTGCATAGCCCTGGTGGCACTTATTACAATTTTCCTTGATCAGCATGTCTCCTGATGCTGAGGTATACACTCCTGTAAAAAAAATAATAATTGTCAATATGGCTAATACGCCAGGAATTAATCTTTTAATATCCATATTTATACCCTCTACACATTATAATACACATTACAATCGATTTTTATTATAAATTTATAGAAGATATGCCTATAAATCGTTTTCTATTTTTATTTCTACTGAATCATAATATGACTTTGAAATAAAAATTATATATGAGCATATTTCTACTCGATTTTTCTCCAAACACACCAACATTTATATATGTCGTTAATAATTTGACAGGTACAATTGATATTCGAATCAATATATATACAACCATTAATTTGATGCTAATAATATATGCAAAATGTATGAAGGTGCGACGTTGTTAAATTTAAAAAATATAAACATTGTATTATTTACGCTACTTATAATGGCGCTATTGTTCCCCATGGTGTCACAGGCACAGGAAGTAGACTTTAAAGCAGTAACACTTGATGCCAGTGATGTCAACTGTAAAAAATGTCACGTGATAAGTCCACATGTAATACATGACGATAAACCTGTAGAGTGTGTCGACTGTCATGGAAGATCATTATCTGTAAAGATTCCGCAGTGTTCCAGCTGCCACAGCGGGCCGATCCATGAAGTGCACATAAGTAAAGTAAATGAAAATAATTGTGCATCCTGTCATAATAACATCGAAGGCAAACACCAGACATTTCTTGCTGATTCTGTTTGCGAACACTGTCATAAGAACCTGTTTGACATACATGGTAATGATAACTCTTGCGTGAAATGTCATCAGAATGCACCAAATGTGGTAAAACCATATGTGGCTCCTGAAATGACACTTGTTTGTGAAAACTGCCATGATGCAGATAATATCGCATATGTCCATGGCAATGAATATGATCTATCGGGTTGCTATAAATGCCACGCTGCAACGGGAATGGATGAGCCTGGTAAACAGGTTCCCCATAGAATACACATTTCCAAAGTGGAATGCACAAGGTGTCACGTAAATACAAACACTAAAGCCGATTCGCTTATTGTGGTACCGGAGTGTACAAAATGTCATAATATCCAGAAGATCCATTCATTTGACAATATTGGAAAAGGAATGCAAAGTGATGTGAACTGTGCTATATGCCACCTTGAAATGGCAACTGAACAAAAGGGCACAATTGCAGGATCAACGGATGGGAAAGAAGCATCGTATACAATAAAAGAAACAACCTCTCCGGTCGTAGAAACCGCACCACCTATTGAGATCGAAGAACGTGATGTCAAATCATCAGAAGAGGATAGTGCTGCTGAAACTCCAGGGTTTGGCGCACTGACAGGTATTCTGGCAGCATCGCTGGTATTCATACTAAGAAGAGTACGTTAGTGGATTAAACAATATCCACTAATTTAATTTTCTTTCTTTATAACCTACCGATTTGAGGCAATAGAGTAAAATTTAATACAATATAATTACATGACACATGATTAATATTTTAAGTACAGTTAATAGCGGAGGAATAATAAATGAGTGATGAAATGTCCCAGGTGGATATTATTGATGAAACACCCAAGATGGACCCCAGGATCATAATAGTAGTTTTTGTAATAATAATACTGACTATATTACTTTCTGCCAAAATAATAGGTGGCGTATTGAATAGTTAATATTCTATTGTAAAAATTGCCTCTCAATATCCTGTTCCAGGCTACATGAGGGGCAAAGATCATCCTTATTTATTGATGCGATATATCTCTTGCAGCGTTTACATTGCACCAGTTCACTTGATATCAACGATATCCAGTCAGAAGATATGACATCGCTCAGACTTATATCTGCGACATGATCTATTGCATCACTTTTACAGACTCCCTTGCACAGATCGCAGCCTATGCAAAATGATATATTGAATTCGATCGATCGATCCTTATCTTCAGATAGCCTGAGCGCACCTGTGGGGCACATGGCCGCACAAATGCCGCACAGGTTACATGCATCCATTATATCAAAATTGTACAATGGACCTGACTCAAGCTTTATGACATCATCTACAGGTTCATCCAGAGATGATATGGCATCTATTAATAGCATATGTGTTACTGGGATGATCGAGGATTCACCAGACGGTTCACTGTTTTGGCCACCATCTCCAGTCATATTTCGCAAATAATCTATAGATTTTCTGCCGAAAGCATCTTTTGTTGGAGCATCACCAGTGCTATCAACTGACAATTCAAGGTTCTGGATTTTGCCAAAGGACCCCAGTACCGTATTTGCCAGATTGATCTTCCTTTGCACTGTATCCATATCAATTTTCAATTTGCAATGATCACATCCTGCTCCATTAAGTATGACTTTTTCTGATACCGATGCCGCCTTGATGAGTATGCCTTCACACAGATACCCGATACATGGCACTGGAACATAAGATGCATAATCAAATTTTTCTATGGTCCTGCATGAAAAAACAACTGTTTTTCCCTCTTCAATAGATGAAATAATATTCTCTTTTGATATGTCCCTGAGGGCAAATGCACCTGTCGGGCAAACATTGACACATACACCACATCCTGTACATGCAGTGCCGTCAATAGAAGGTACTGT
>JAHYJJ010000005.1:0-24822 GCA_019429165.1 Methanosarcinaceae archaeon
TTTCATTTTTATTTTTTTCAGTGCGTTTAGATTAATGTAATCTTTTTCGAACGAGATCTCATATAATAAACGAGAAAATGTTCACTTCGTTCGCGTTAACTCGGAGTACATAATCTTATAGATTATATACTATAAGAAAATGCTCACTTTGTTCGCATTGACTTGAAATACATAATCTTATAGATTATATATAATTAAAAATGCAAAACAAATAAATGCAAAACAAATAAATGCAAAACAAATAAATGCAAAACAAATAAATGCAAAATAAATAAACATTCATGACCCGTCGGGACACCAACGGGCAATAAAATGAAGGTATTTTCATACCAAAGATCAGAATGGAACCTACAACGAGAAAAATCGGAATCGCAATAACCAACCCAACCGACTGGACAGCCACAGCCCTAATAGCCGCAGCAAAACAAAAAAGAATCACCCCGGTCATAATAAACCTGCAAACCGCAGATGTCACAATACAACACAGTGTCCATTACAGCGCAAATGACACCGACCTATCCGAACTTGATGCAATTATTGTGCGCGATGTCAGAGCAGGCACACTTGAAGGTGTTTCTTTTCGATTCGACATTTTGCGACAACTTGAAATGAACGGAACAATGGTCATCAACACCCCACAGGCAATACAGAATGCTGCAAACAAATATCATTCGACTTATCTTCTGGCACAGGCAAACTTACCAGTCCCTCGAACAACAGCCGTCCAGAGCACCGAAGGTGCTCTGAACGCACTGGCAGAATTTGGTGATTCCGTGATAAAACCTGTATTCGGATACAAGGGCATTGATATTATTAGAGTTAAAGACGGCACAGCATTTCACCCGAATAACGAACCGCGCCCCGAACCGATCGAACAACTAATAGATGGACTTATAGCCAAAAAAGAGATGTTATACATTCAGGAATTCATCTCTAATCCGGGGCGGGATATTCGTGCATTTGTTGTCAATGGCAGCGTCATCGGTACGATATATCGCACAGCAGCAGACGGCTCATGGATCAATAATCTCAGTCAGGGCGGCACTGCCGCGCGGTGTGTCCTATCGCAAGAACAGGAAGAGATATGCATACGTGCCGCAAAAACCATTGGTACGGTCTTTGCAGGTGTGGACATAATCGAAGGAAATAACGGACCAGCCATACTTGAGGTCAATGGCACACCATCGGGAGCAGGAATACATGAGGCATGGGGCATAAATGCCGCAGAATATATAATCGATTACGTGACCACGGGGATATAGGGATATAGTAGCATTTTGTATTAGGGATTACGAGGAAATAAAGATGGTTGAATATAAACAATGCATTGTGATACGCGATGACCTGAAACTCTCAAAAGGTAAACTTGCAGTGCAGGTTGCACATGCTGCCGTATCTGCATCAGATTGGGCAGACAGAGATGCGCTTGAGGGGTGGAAGGAAAGCGGTCAGAAAAAGGTAGTCCTTCGGGTTCCAACATTGCAGGATCTTTTTGAACTAAAGGAAGTGGCAAGAAAACAAGACTTTCCAACAGCACTGATCACAGATGCAGGGCGTACTGAGATCGCACCAGGCACTATTACGGTGCTTGGGATAGGACCTGCAAGATCAGATGAACTTGAAAAGATCACAGGGCATTTAAAATTATTATAATTGATTGTTACAAAGATCAATTACAAGGATGATGACCCATAAATGACTAAAAAACATATATGCATGATTGCAATCCTATTGATATTCCTGGCATCAATTTCAACCTCAGGATGTCTAACTGAATCATTCCAGCAGATCGAACAATATACACAGTCTACAACATACATATCCACTCAAGAAGAGATATATAAACTGGATATCTCTGAACTCACAGTCCCTGAAGTACCTGATACTCCACCACATAAATTTGAAAAAACACCTACAACAATATCATCAAGTTCGAGAATAATCCCCGGTTTCAGCCTGTCAAGTCATTATTATTATACAAAATTATATGAAGGTGGCACAGGAACATTTAAGATATTCGTAGAGAACAGTGGTAACACACCAGTATTTATCTATGGATACGCAATACGAGGTCCAAATATTTCAGGCATAAACGAGTCATATATGCAAAATACTGGCATCACCATTCCTGCAGGTGAGGAGAAATACATAGGCATGTTCAATGTGATTGTCCCGCAGGAAACAGACAAAATTACCCTTGGACTTAGCCTATCAATAATTGTGAAAACAATGTCTGGTACATGGTATGACCATCATGAACAATTTTTTGACAATTTCACAATGGATGTCATACCCACGATTGCAGAAGAATATCCAGAACATGTATCCAACTTACCACAGAGTGTTTTTAAGAGTGTGAACAATAAAGTAAACCCTCTGGACATTAATGTTCGCGAGATAGCAGCAAGTTGTGCAAAAACCTATCCTGGCACGTATAACATATACCAAATATGTGCTATATTCGATTACGTAAAAGAAAACATACAGTACATCAGTGACCCACGTGGCGGTGATTACTGGTCACCCCCAAACGAAACACTGAAAATTGGTGCAGGAGACTGCGATGACTACGCCATATTAATGTCATCCCTTGTAGAAGCCATTGGAGGCACAACGCGGATATATCTCACCGACACACACGCATTTACTGCAGTGTACATAGGTAACGATACTGACCACATTAACAGAATCGTAGATGGGATCGGACAATACTATGGTTCCGTTCCGGTATACTACTCAACAGATGAATACGGATCATGGCTTATGCTGGACCCAACATCAAGCCTTTATGCAGGAGACCTGCCTGGAGATACGGCACCCACATCACAAGGTTGGACGTACCTTAATACAACCAAAATTACAGCAATTGATATAATTCCAAAGTGAGAGGAGATCACTGATGCAAATACCGGAAATTGAAAAAAAGACAGGTATCGATATATATACTACAACCACCGAAGGTATCGGGGGGATGTTAAGGCAGGAGATCGATGATTTTATTGTGACAGAGATCACAAACCGCGAAGAAGGAGATAGTGGAAAAGAACTGATACTTGAACTTACAAAACGCAACTGGGACATGCATCATGTTATTCGTGACCTCTCTCGTAAATTTGGGATCAGCCAACAGCGCATAGGTTTTGCAGGCACAAAGGACAGGCGGGCAGTCACTACCCAGAAGATCAGCATCAATAACATGACGCCACAGGCAGTGGATGCTATTTACCTCAAGGATGTTGAACTGAAGGTCATCGGCAGGTCGAACAGGCCAGTGAAATTGGGCGACCTTACAGGAAACGGGTTCAAGATCATTGTTCGGGACATCGAACTGTCCGAAGATGAACTCCAGAGACGTCTTCAGAAAACCACAGATGAGATACTGGAAACGGGTGGAGTCCCTAACTTTTTCGGGATACAGCGATTTGGCGCGATTCGTCCCATCACACATCTTGTAGGAGAAGCAATCGTTCACGGAAATATCGAGGAAGCTGCACTGGCATACATTGCGAGATCGTTCCCGGACGAATCAGAAGAGAACAGACGCGTGCGCGATCATGTGTTCAAAACAAGGGATTATGCATGGGGCCTTGAACAGTATCCACTGAATCTGCGATATGAACGCTCAATGATGCATCATCTTGTTACAGATCCTGATGATTTTGTGGGCGCATTTGGGATACTTGCCAAGAGCATACGCATGATGTTTGTACATGCATACCAGTCATACATGTTTAATCAAATCCTGTGTGAGCGAGTAAAGGAAGGTTTGCCACTAAGCGCTGCTGTTGAAGGAGATATCGTTTGTTTCAAGAACAAGGATGGACTTCCTGATATATCCAGAACAGAGAAGGTGACATTACAAAAACTCAACGGTATAAACAACCTTATAAAGCGCAGGCGCGCTTTTGTGACAGCACCCCTGATCGGCTACAGCACAGAGTGGGCATCCGGCCAGCAGGGTGAGATCGAACACCGTATATTCGAGAAAAGCGGAGTTCCGATTGAAGGATTCAAAGTCCCGGCCATGCCTGAATTGGCATCAAAGGGATTGAGACGTGAGATGTTGCTATATGCACAACCCGAGTATGTAGCATCAGAGGATGAACTGAATGCAGGGAAAACAAAAACATTACTTGAATTTTCATTGCCAAAGGGAAGTTATGCAACAACACTGCTACGTGAGTATATGAAAGTCGATCCTAAAAGAATGAGTTGAACAATAACACAATCGTATCAGTTGTTATTGTCCAATTTATTATGTTCGTGTCTTTTTACAATACCATTATTTTCTCGTTTTCATTTCCAGCATCGCTTCAACAAGTGCCTTGAATGGCGGGGACGGACGACCAGGTCTGGATTTAAATTCAGGGTGGAACTGGGATGCAAAAAAGAACTTATTCCCAGGAATTTCCACGATCTCCATCCTGTTCTTATTCTTACCTGAAAACACCGCACCTTTTGCTTCGATCCTGTCAATAAAATTTGGATTAACCTCGTACCTGTGCCTGTGTCGCTCAACAATATTACTGGCACCGTATATCCGCTGTGCAATCGTGCCGCTCTTCAGCGCCGCATCATAGTCACCAAGCCGCATTGTTGCGCCCATATCAAGCAAACCTTCCTGCTCGGGAAGAAGATCGATAACAGGATACGGGGTATTATCATCAAATTCCGTACTATTCGCACCTTTCAAGCCAACGACATTTCTTGCAAACTCAATTACTGCAAGTTGCATTCCCAGACATAATCCAAGGTATGGAATATCATTTTCCCGTGCATACTGGATTGCAAGTATCTTGCCCTCAGTACCGCGTTCGCCGAAACCACCCGGAACAAGTATGCCATCGAATTCGGAGAGACTTTCCAATACATTTGAATCATTTTCAATTGTCTCAGCTTTTATCCAGGTAGTATCAACATTGCAGCCACACTCAATGGCAGCATGTTTAATGGACTCACGAATGCTTATGTATGAATCTTCAAGATGAGTATATTTTCCAACGATCGCAAGTTTAACCTCATCTGTAATGCTGTTCATGCGAGTGATCATATCACTCCATGATGTGTCCTCACCCATTTTCTTGAGGTTTAACTTATCCATCAAATAATCGGTGAGTCCCTCATTTTCCATCAAAAGCGGAACTTCATAGATGTCTTTTGCGTCATGTGCACTAACAACAGCCTCCTCAGCAACATCACAGAACAGAGCGATCTTTTCTTTTGAGTCTTGAGAAAGTGGTTCTTTGCATCTGGCAACAATTACGTCAGGAGATAGACCAAGTTCCCTCATCTCTTTTACAGAATGCTGGGTCGGTTTTGTTTTCTGATCGCCCTGTGCATCGATCGGCACCAGTGTCACATGAAGGAGTGCAATAGCATCTTCGGGTTCTTCCCTGTGCATCTGCCTGACTGCTTCTAAGAACGGCATACTCTCAATGTCACCAACAGTACCACCGACTTCGATCAAACAAATGTCTGCGCCACTTTTTGCGGCGACTTTTCGTATGCGGTCTTTTATCTCATTTGTAATATGAGGGATTATCTGAACGGTTTTTCCAAGATATTCGCCCCGTCGTTCCTTTGATATCACGGATTGGTATATCTTACCGGTTGTCAGGTTGTGATCCCTTGTAAGTTCAGTATCCAGGAAACGTTCATAGTTGCCAAGATCAAGGTCAGCCTCACCACCGTCCTTTAATACATACACCTCACCATGCTGGAAAGGACTCATCGTACCTGCATCGATATTGATGTAGGGGTCGATCTTTATAGCCGTAACCTTATATCCTTTATTTTTCAGGTTTCTTCCGGTAGAAGCAGTTGTTATTCCTTTTCCAAGCCCACTCATTACTCCGCCGGTCACTATTATATATTTCATATGAATTCAACTACCTCTTGGTTTTTATTTAAATATTGGAAGTTTGATCAGTAAATATGCTATCAATGCTGTAAATAAAATGGATGATGCAATTGCCACATAAAAAATAGGGAATAAAAATGTTGGTTCAAATGTTATTGGTTCTATGTTAATTGTAACTGCAGCCTGCAAAATAATGTACAAAGCGATCAACAACACGCTCATTCCACCAAGTAATAATATCAATCTTGGAGTTAATGATTCTAAAATGCCGTTTATTAGCTGGTTTGACATCTCAGATAACTGTATATTCCTATTACTTTTCGTACCAGATGGAAAACTATCGTATTTTACACGTGGATTGTAAAGATCATCTCCGACTTCGACTTCCATTGGGCCATCGTCAGGGTCTGATATACCAATCTTAAGATTGAAACTTTCTTTTTTAGAACCATATCCAACGACTACATGAATCTGACCGCTGTTAAAAAGCCTTCCACCAGGGGGAATGCGCATGACCAATGGAACATATTCTTCGTGCCTTACATAAGGATTGTTGTCCAGAATGGTCACATTTTCTATGAGTGACTCACTTGTGGAAAGGTGGACATGTGTTGGTGCAGCATAGTTGATTATCACAATTTCAAAACTTTTTTCGCCACCAGGTGATAATGGAATCTCAACAGTATCGGTATCAAATTCAATGGAGTTTACGCCAAGCCTGTTAATGTGCACTTGTTGCAATTTAGATATCCTCGCTAAAGATCATTCTCTCAGGTCTGGTGGGAGCATGTTTGGAATCCCATCTTCGATTGGATAATGCTCATTGCATTTGGAACAGTATATCGTTCCACTAACAATTTCTTCATCGTTCTCTTTGGTGATATTCAATACAAGATCACCTTTACATATTGGGCATGCCAGAATATTCATTAATTCTTTTTTCAATCTTATTCACCATTTCAAAAATACATTGCCTTGCAATATGAATCTTTCCTATTATCAATATAATTACAGATATAAAAGGTACAACAAATACAGAAAATGCAGCAAATAATAAAATTAAAAAAAAGATTGGTCTGGTAAACAGACCAATTAATGATGTTCACTTTTCGGTTCATTCTCTTTCCGAACTTGTGCCTCAGTGCATCCTTCAAGACATTTTTTGCAAAGAATTGCCACATCAGGGTCAACACCTTTCCACAAAGATGGAAACTCAACATCCACTGGATATAGTTCGGTTTGTGCACCACAAAGATCACATTTGCCATTCGCGCTGCCTAATGAGGCTGTGTTTTCATTAATTTCATGAGCACTCTCAAGACACTTGTCACACAAACCTACCCACGTACCTTTTGGGAATGCAGAAGCAAACCTTGGCATTACGACTTTTACCGGATTAAGGGTCGGAAGAGATACACTACATAGATCACAATCTGCCATATTTTATCAACTCCATTAGACCATAAGCACTTTTGCTGCTTCCATTGCCCAGTACACGAACGGTTCTGGCCATATTCCTATTGCCAATACTCCTGCAAGTGCAAGAATTATCGCAATTGCATATGGTTTTGGCTCAGAGATTTTACCACCACTTGCCGGTAAGAAGTACATATACTTTACAATACGGGCATAGTAGTACAGTGAAAGCGCACTGTTCAATATCGCTATTACAGCAAGCCATACAAGACCTGATTCAATGGTTGATGAGAACAAGATGAACTTGCTCATGTATCCCGCCGTTGGTGGAATACCTGACAGCGAAAATACAAACACCATCATTGCAAATGCCGTCAGCGGCATTCTCTTGGCAAGTCCCTTAAAGTTATCAATATGGTCAATATCCTTTGCGTTCTTATTATCAGATAAAACCATATATCCAACCACAGCAACCACAAGGAATGCTCCGGTCTTCATGAATGCATGTGACAATGTGTAGAGGATACCACCTGCAAGTGCCATTGGTGTCATGACAACAAAAGCCATTGCAATGTATCCGGCCTGCGCAACTGATGAATATGCAAGCATTCTCTTAACACTTGTCTGGGATATTGCCACCACATTTCCAAGCGTCATGGTAATGATTGCCAGTGCTGCAAATGCTGTCTGCCAGTTCGGACTGAGTAATGCAAGAGCGACCACAAGGACCCTGAATGCTGCAACAAATCCCATCTTCTTGGAACCTGCTGCAAGCAGTGCAGAGATCACTGTTGGTGCACCCTGATATGTGTCTGGTGCCCACATGTGGAATGGCACAAGTGCCATCTTGAATCCAAATCCTGCAATTAGCATAACCACAGCAATTAAACCGATCGGGCTTGATGCAAGAGCACCTGCATTTTCTGCAATACCGGGTATACTTGTTGTACCTGTCATTCCATAGACAAATGAGATACCAAATAACATCAGTGCGGATGAAAGTGAACCGATGATGAAGTATTTCAGTGCTGCTTCCATTGATTTCGGATTCTTCTTCTCAAATCCAGCCAGAGCATAGGTGGACAGACTTGCAAGTTCAAATCCTACAAATAACACTATAAGATCATTTGCAGATGCAACCACCATCATACCGATCGTGGAAAACAACAACAGTGTGAAGAACTCATCAGCGTTTTTGTTTCCTTCAGTATATTTGATCGATGCAATGGTAACAAGTAAAGCCACTGAAATGAACACGATCTTGAAGAACTGTGACAATGCATCGATCGTCATCGTTCCATAAAACAATGTTTCATTTACAGCAAGACCACCAATGGTCAAACAAAGTGCAGTAAAAAGACCGATACCCGCAGCATAACCAAGTATGTTCTTATTGTTTGGACCAAAGAATAGTCCGGCAAGCATTATTGCCAATGCGACTAATGTCAATACCAATTCAGGTGCCAGTAACATATAATTTACCATTGTTCACACCCCCGCCAGAGCCATCAGGCTCACGATATGTTCAGCGTTCGTAGTCATCATATCAAGTACAGGACTTGGGTTCAATCCGAAGTATAACACAAGCAGTGCCAGAATACCCATTGAAATTGTTTCGTAGTTGCTAATGTCATGGAGATGTCCCAGTTTATCATTAAGTACTCCAAACATTGATCTCTGCATTGCCCACAGATGATAACCTGCAGTTACAACAATTCCAAGTAATGCTAGTAATACAAATCCCGGAAGTGTGATGTACGAGAATGTGAGGATCATAAATTCTGCGACGAATCCACTTAGTCCAGGCAATCCGAGTGACGCCATGAAACCGAACAGCATTAGAACTGTAAGTTTGGGCATCTTCTGTGCCAGACCACCAAGATCAGCAATGACCCTTGTTCCTGCAATGTGCTGGATTGAACCGCATGACATGAACAGTAGACAGGTAATTAGGCCATGTGAGAACTGCTGGAACATTGCACCGGAAACCGATAATGGTACAAGTGCTGCCGCACCCAGTGTGACATATCCCATGTGGCTGATACTTGAATATGCAACCATTTTCTTAAGGTCAGTCTGTGCAAGTGCAAGCATTGCACCATATAGGATACTGAGTACTCCAATGAATGCCAAAATTGATATCATCAACTTTGGTGAACCTGTGAATGGCAACATTGGAAGCATTACCCTGAACAATCCGTATCCACCCATCTTAAGCAGAACTGCTGCAAGCAAGACACTGCCTGCTGTCGGTGCTTCAACGTGTGCATCCGGCAACCAGGTATGGAATGGTACTGCTGGCATCTTTACGAGGAATCCGAACAGCAATGCAAGGAATATTGAATCCCTGAGAACAGTGTTTTCAAGGAACTGGAACTGTTCAAGCAGAGATGGAATGTCGAAACTTGGAACTCCGGTCTGTGCCCATGCTGCGAAATATAATGCAAATATACCTAGCAACATCACAAGTGATGCAACATGCGTATAAATGAAAAACTTAATTGCAGCATAATCTTTCCTTGGACCGCCCCATATACTTATCAAGAAGTACATTGGGATAAGAGTCAATTCCCAGAATATATAGAACAGGAAAAAGTCAAGTGATGTGAATACACCCATGACTCCCCCCTGAAGTGCAAGTATCAAAGCAAAGAACTGATTTGGTTGTTTGTCTTCACTCCATGAATAGATGATTGTTGCAGGCACCACTATTGCAGCCAACAACACAAGAGGCAGTGCAATTCCATCAACACCGACTTTATACAAAATTCCAAGGGAAGGCACCCAATCAAACGACTCTACAAACTGCATAGCAGGAGTCGAACTATCAAAGTTCATTATCATGTACAAAGCACCCACAAGAGGTGTAAGTGAAGATACTAATGCAATTACACGTGTCTGTTCTTTTGTTTTCGAAAATAATGTTAGTACTGCTCCAATAAGAGGTACCAATATCATGAGTGATACTATAGGCATAGATATCATTATTGCACCTCCACGATCAATTTAAGCAGTATTATCAGAAGTCCAACTCCCGCTATTACTGCTGTTGCATAACTCTGGACAACGCCAGTTTGAACTTTTCGGATGTTTTCTCCAATTGCAATGATACCATCGCTGATACCATCGATGATTCCATCAATGATCTTACGATCAATGAATTCACCCACAAGAGACAATCCGTATGTTATCTTAAGTGCGATCAGTTCAATGAATATCTGATGTTGATAGTATCTGTTGTACAAAAGTTTGTACACAGGATTATTTCTTGAAACGATCGTGCTCATATCTACGACTTTCTTGTAGTATATTAAGTACGAGATCACAAGACCCGCAACACCTACGATGACCGGTAACCACAGGATAAAGAGTGGTTCGTGACCAGCTTCAAAAATGTGATAATTTCCCAACTCCGCAAGTTGTTCTATATTTACATGAACAAAATCATTTGTAAACGTTTCTTCAAGAAAATGATAGAACCTTGTTTGGGTAAGACCACCGAAGATCAGTGCAAATACTGCAAGAATGCTCAGTGGAACTGTCATGACTTTTGGAGATTCATGACCACCGTAATTAGTACGTGGTTTTCCTGTAAAGGTCATGAACAACAACCGGAATATGTATGTTGATGTCAGCAGTGCTGCAACAATTCCGAATATGTATGGAATATAGTTGCCTGTGTGCTCTGCAAACAGATACGTTGTCTCGATAATTGCATCCTTACTAAAGAATCCACTTGTACCAATTGAGGTGCCAGGAATTCCAAATCCGGCAAGTGCGAGTGATGCGATCAGCATTGTGATGAAAGTAATTGGCATAATTTTACCGACTCCTCCCATCTGCCTCATATCCTGTGTACCGACCGAGTGAATGACACTACCGGCGCATAGGAAAAGAAGTGCTTTGAAGAATGCGTGGTTGATAAGATGGAACATTGAAACACCAACTGCTTCCATTCCAACTACTGCACCCATTCCAAGACCAAGCATCATGTAACCCAACTGACTGATAGTTGAGAATGCAAGTACTCGCTTGATATCGTTCATCACAATACCCATTGTTGATGCGAACAGTGCTGTGAATCCTCCAACATAAGCGACCACGATCAGTGCATCCGGTGCTCCCATGAACATCGGGAATGTTCTTGCAACCAGATATACACCAGCAGTAACCATTGTTGCTGCATGGATCAGTGCTGAAACGGTCGTAGGACCTTCCATTGCATCAGGTAACCACACATGTAGAGGGAACTGACCTGATTTACCAACTGCACCACCGAAGAATAGCAGTGTGATAATAGTCAACTGGCTCACTTCAAAGCCAAGAATGGTTGTGTGCATTGCTGAAAGTTGCGGAATAAGGTTAAACATCTCACTGAACTGGAGCACATATACGCCTTGTGGAAGGTTTCCATTGTATATTTTAAAGATACCTGAGAATAAAACTATGATTCCAGTCAAAAACATGACATCTCCTACACGAGTTATCAAAAATGCTTTCTTTGCAGCCGCTGCTGCAGAAGGTTTCTGGAACCAGAATCCAATTAACAAGTATGAACACAATCCTACAAGTTCCCAGCAGATGAACAACTGCAGGATGTTATCTGAAAGAATTACCCCAAGCATTGCCGCAGTGAATAATGCAGTTTCTGCGAAATATCTTGCTTTACCTGGGTCGTGTGACATGTACCCGACAGCATATATATGGATCAACAGACTCACGAATGTGACCATTGAAAGCATAACTGCTGCAAGTGGGTCGATCAATATACCAAGGTTTAATATTGCAAACCAGTGGATTGATTGATGTACCACTTCTTCAGGATTTTGTAATAAATTGATTGTAATCAGTACAGATATGATACATGATAGGGCAATTGCTCCTATTGGTATCAATGCACCGCCGGAATACATCTTCTTTCCAAAGAAGAATGTAATCACAAAGGCAAGTGCAGGCAAAAGTGGTATTAAAAATGCTAAATCTTCTATTGCCATTCTTACCACCTCAATAAATTAATATTGTCAACATCGATCATATCTCGCATCCTGTATATAGACAGTAATATCGCAAATCCAATTGCTGCCTCGGCTGCTGCCAATGCAATTGAAAATAGCGTGAACACCTGTCCACTCATATTATCATTGTAACTGGAAAATGCCACAAGATTGATGTTTGCAGAATTCAACATAAGTTCTACGCACATGAGAAGCCGAACACCATTCCTTTGGGTCATAATTCCATACAGCCCTATTGAAAAGACGATTGATGATAAGATCAAGTAATATGTAAGAGGAATCATTGTTCCACCTCACCTTTTGCTATATAGATAGCACCTATCAGTGCAGCCAATAGTACTATTGATAGTACTTCGAATGGAATTACGAATTGTGTGAAAATAAGCACACCTATCGCTTCAATATTACTCTGATCGTCAACGTTTTGAGGTAATTCATTCACCGTAGTCCATGTTGTACTAACAACAGCCAGTGCAACTACTGCAAAAAACAGTAATGCAACTGCTGCATTTATTGATTTATTCAACATCAGAATCACCTTTTAATTCCTGCGTAGTTAGCATAACAGCAAACAGGATCAGTACTCCGATTCCACCCACGTATACGAGTACCTGCACAATTCCTATGAATTGTGCATTTAACAAAACATATACGCCTGCAACACTAACCAGTGTGGCAACAAGTGAAAGTGCCGCCCGAACAATATCTCTTGCTGTAACAACAAGAATCGAAAATCCAATTGTAAGCATTGATACCAATGCAAATGTAATTAGTTCTACAATACCCACCATTATTTCTCACCTTCCTTTTTCAGTGTCACCTCACGCGCTAACATCGAAGGCGTGAACAATAATTTATGGTGATCCCACTTAACAAGTTCTTTTGTGTAAATTTTTGAACTTAACAATGCTTCCTGCGGACACTGATCAATACACAATCCACAGAACATACAATGACCAACATCGAGTGAGGGGAACCATCTTCTATCCTTAACGATCTTAATCGCATTGTTTGGACAAGTATTTGCACAAATTCCGCATCCAATGCATTTGCTCTTGTCAAGTTTCTGCAAACCTCTGAATCTATCAGGCAGATCAGTGGCTACTTCCGGATACAAACGGGTAACACTTGGCTTGTACACGGTTTTTATTGCTCTTATGAAATTTTTAACTACCATATAATCACGCTCCAAAGAACAAACCAAGTGCAACTGCCCATAACAGGTTCAACACTGATAGTGGGAAAAGCACTTTCCAGCCAAGATCAACAACCTGATCGATCCTGAAACGGGGCAATGCCCATCTGACCATGATGATTGTCATAACGACCACTACAACTTTTGCAATGAACCAAAAGATCGGCGCAAATGCCCCAATTACAAAAATACCGGTTATGAACTTTGGCAAGTTCCAGCCACCTAAATATAACAATACCATCAAACATGAACCAAGGATCATGTGAATATATTCTGCAAACAATCCAAGACCCCATCGCATTCCAGTATATTCCGTACCCCATCCTGCAACCAATTCTTCTTCGGCTTCATTCTGATCAAAAGGAAGTCTGCCCATATCAGCAAGAATTGATGTGAAGAATACTGCAAAACCTATTGGTTGCACAAATATGAACCACAGTGGGCTTTGTGCCATTGCTATCTCTACAATGTTAAGCGACTGTACCATTATTGCAATACTTATTATAGAAATACCAAGAGGAACTTCATAACCGACCATACGTGCAACGTTCCTAAAAGCAGCAAGCATCGAATATTTGTTGTTCGAACCATATGCAGCCATAAAAATACCAAGAACAGATAATGCCGATACTGCTTCAAGGTACAACACACTTATATCGAATTCAGTTGCAGCAATAGGATATGCATTATCTCCAATCACGATTGCACCAAATGGGATAGCAACGATCATCATGAATGTAGACCCCAATATCACTATAGGAGCCATAACAAACAACAACTTGTCTGCCTTTGCAGGAATCAGATCCTCTTTTGTGAACAACTTTATTGCATCTGCAATCAGTTGCAGCAATCCGAATCGCCCACCGACACGGTTTGGACCTATCCTTGACTGGATATCCGCTCCAAACTTACGTTCAAGCCAGACCGTGATCACTGCACTCAAGAATATAATGCCGATCAGAGCCAGTCCCAGTATACCTCTAACCCATGGATTGTATAAAAATTCTAATATGCTCATCATCTTTTACCCCTCACCTGTCTGCCTCGCTGGTACATCCATCCATACTTGCCGCAATTGCTGCCACATCCGCAACATAAGTTCCTTTAATGAGTGGCGGTAACGCTTGCATAGTTGGGAAAACAGGTCCTCTGATCTTTACTCGGTACGGTTTATCAGAACCATCTGATACCATATACATACCCATCTCTCCCCTAGGATCTTCGACACGGCAGAACACTTCACCGGCTGGCACTCTCATCACAGGAGTTCTGCGACCATATGGTGTGCCTTCAGGGAATAAAGGTCCTTGTGGTATTTGATCAAATGCCTGTTCGATGATATATATACTCTCGCGAATCTCATTCAAACGAACCTTGATCCTTGCAAAAATATCGCCTTCTTTCTCAGTACAAACCTTAAAATCAAGGTCTTTATAAACCAGATAAGGTTCATTCTTACGAATGTCAAAAGCTATACCAGAAGCCCTTAATGGAGGTCCTGACACACCAAGATCACTTGCAATTTTTGCAGTAAGGACACCTACACCCACAGTACGCTGCAGGTATATTTTGTCGGTGTTGTAAAGATCTTCATGTTCATCGAGTTTTTTCTTAATTTCGTTTAAAACCGACATGGCTTTCTCTGCAAAATCTTCAGGCAGATCTTCACGAACTCCTCCGAATCGCAAATAAGAATGGGTTATACGTGAACCTGTCACCATATCGATCAATGAGAGAACTTCCTCTCTTTCTCGGATCATATACAAGAACATTGTAACAAAACCAAGATCCGTAGAAAATTCCCCAATACCCAACAAGTGACTTTGAATACGTGAAAGTTCTTCCATTATCACTCTGATATACTGAGCTCTCTGCGGCGGTTCAATTCCCACAAGCTTCTCTACACAGTTACAAAATACTTCGTTATTTGTCAGTGCAGCAAGATAACATATCCTGTCAGTTATTGTGATACCCTGAAGATAGGTCCTGTTTTCAAGTATTTTTTCTATTCCTTTGTGAATGTACCCCATCTCAAGTTCAGCATCAACAACAGTTTCTCCCCTAAGTTTAAGATCCAAAAGATATGGTCCCGGTTGGATTGCATGCTGAGGTCCAAGATGCAGTAGCATTTCTGATGGTGCAATAGTTTGTTCCATTATTATCACCTACACTAAATTTTTGGCAGTCTTGTTTGGGAACCCTTCGTAATCTTTTCGAAGAGGCCACTCACCAAGCATGTCTTCCGGCAGAAGAAGTGGTTTTAGATCTGGATGGTTTATGTATTTAACACCATACAGTTCATATGTTTCCCGCTCATACCAGTTAGCATTCCAGTAAAGTGAAACAATTGATTCAATTTCAGGTTTATCCCTATCCAGTTTTGCTTTAAGCGTAAGAACAACCGGATGACTGTAAGATGCAATGTGGTAAACTACTTCAATTTCATTTCTATCCGGATAATCCACACCACATTCGCATGATAAGTGATCGAATTCAAGAGTCTCAAGTAAGTGCTTACATACGTTGACAATTGCGTCTTTGTCCACGTATGATGATATTCTTATTTTAGATTCGACATTGGGTTCCAAAATTTCATTGGGAAACTTCTCAGTCAATGATTTAATTATAGAATTAGCATCCATTGTAAACACCTCAATACTCCGAACCCTTGTCTTCTTTTGCCATGATCTTTTTTTGAAGTTCAATGAAACCCTGGATCAATGCCTCCGGTCTTGGGGGACATCCGGGAATGAACACATCTATCGGGAATATCTCATCAATATTCTGTACAGTGCTATATGATTCATAGAATGGACCACCACTTATGGAACAATCGCCCATGCAGATCACCCATTTTGGTGATGGCATCTGGTCCCACAATCTCTTAAGAGCAGGGAGATATTTTTTAGTCACATAACCACTGATAACGATCACATCAGCTTGCCTTGGAGAAACCCTTGGTATGATACCAAATCGATCCGTATCATAGTGAGAACATCCTGCTGCGATCATTTCCACACCGCAGCACCCCATTGGCTGGGTCAAGAACCAGAGTGAGTTCTTACGACCCCAGTTAATTAAATCTTGTAAGGGGGTCTTTTTTAAAAATTCATGTATTGCGCTTGTGGCAGTAAAACTTACATTTCCAATTATTTCACCCATTTAAGAGCCTCCTTTTTCCACAGATACAAATATCCCATAAGTACGACAACAATAAACAAAAACATTTCAACTGTAGCTATTGCCGTGATACCATGATTGATGTATACCATTGCCCATGGGTATAAGAAAAGAACTTCAACATCGAACAGAACAAATGCTATTGCGTATAAATAGTATTCAACATTGAACTGAATCCGTGCTTCACCTATTGGCACAGAACCGCACTCATATGTTGTCAGTTTACATTCTGCTTTACTTCTTGGGCTTAACTGATGTACAATAAACATCATCACTGGTGGCGTTATTAATGCCACTATAAAGAATATTGCAACTGGGATGTAACTATCAATTACTCCTGTCATTTTGAATCACCTAATGAATATCTTATAATAGCAAAAATAGAGATTCTGTTTGTATATAACTATTTCCAAATTAAATTGCAAAACTTTCTCACATGAAACACATGGAGGCGAATCAATTTTGTTTAATTGAAAATTGTAATCAGATATGTAGGCATGATATTTTGCTAAACAAAAAAATCAATTGCAGTCAGTGTTACTCGAAAATCATATTCCACACAAGAATTTAAAAAAATAGAACTTATAGTAATATGTCTAAAAAAAGGAAAAGTAGGGGCATAAAATATCCCCTATGCACAAATAACACTAAACGGTCTTTGGTGAAAAATACTTCTTTATAGCAGCACCACAATCAGAACATGAGACCACAAGCCAATCACCAACTTCATCCTTTGAATACTTTTCAAAGATCGATGCTCCACATGTTGGGCATATATAATAGTCCTTGAAGTAATAATGATAGAACTCCGGACATTTTCCCAGCCAATCCAAAACCACCTGCATACGCTCAAAATAACGTTGCTTCGAAGGCGTATTGCTATTTTCAATTGCATTTGCAGTCCGCCGACTGACATCTTTTATATGATTCAGGGATTTTTGAGTGAGTTTTTTGTAGTCGGAGATGTATTTCGTAGTGTTACCCAGATATTTAAAATACCCACTCATTTGCTTTGGCTCACTGTGCCAGATTGTGCGAACGAAATATTCACCCATAACATCTTCCATGATATCTGCACATGAAGTGCAGATATTATACTTCTCATAGAGTTTGGAATCCTGCTCCTGATCGCAGATAACACATGTTTCCATATTCACACCTCCATTGAAATGATTATTATTTAGATTTTAGATATCAGACCTTTACAGGAATTGTTGCTTCCCGTGTGAACATGATCGGGAATATATTAAGAACTGCCAGCAGATCACCAGATCTGACTTTTCCTGTTTCCTGTCCGATGATGTATGCATATTTGATTATCCGATCATTCTCGATTAGTGAGTTGCCATATTTTGAACCAACCTTTAGCACAGATGCGACTGCATGATGTGAGAATGCACATGGCGTTGCAAGCATATCGTGCTGGAGCTGAATCTCCCTCACGTTGATCTTTTTGAATTCGCCTGCCCTGATCTCCACATCCTCATCAGAGACTATCATCTCCCACTTGGCGCGGGTTGCCATAGTGAACTCATATGGCGATGCCTTTACTTTCTGAGACTTCAATTCCCCGTTTGTTCGGGAAACAACATTGACTATTTGTGTAGACATTTAATCACCAATCCAGTAAATGCGGCCTTATTACTTAAACTTTCCCCATATTCTTAATGAATAATCGTTATAATTATTAATTTTGATATTATACTACCCCACAAATATAAGATGAATTTAAGAAAGATGAGATCAGAATTCTACTACAAATTCGCAATGCTCGTCGCCCATGCATGATCTGCGCGGCTGCTTTAGGCGCACAGCAGGATTCGCCGCATGTACAAGACCTTGTGAGTAACATTCACACAATATCTCTTTTGGAAAAATATCCTGCATGACACCCTCATAGGGGCATCCAAACACATGCAATGTCAACTTTGTTCCTTCTTTGACCAGATATGATTCAACTCCCATCAGCATGCATGCAGTCTCAAGCGGCACAATACAGGATGAAGCGTCTTTTGTATTATCTGATTTACCCAGAATCTCCTGTCCCTTTTCAAGTCCTACCAAAAAGAGGCCTTTTTTGATGATATCCATCCCCTCATCATTAAAAGCATCACGGATAAGCGGCAAAAGTTTGTGCATCAGGTCTTCAATTAGATGTTGCTCTTTGAAATCTATTTTAGAAGATACTCCGATAAGCTTCCAATTATTTGCAAACTTGTGGAATTTCTCGCTCTGACCCCATCCGGACTTATTAACCATTGTTTCAATCCTGTGTAAAATAACATTATTAAATAACATTATTATTTGATCGCCGAATAGAGTATTATCAGAATACCCGGGATCTCAATCCCTAAAGCAACAACCTTTGCTGTCTCAACACTTATGTACCCAGTAAGGATAATGTTAGCCAGCGTATCGAAATTGCTGCCAAATATCATAATGAACAGACCTATTGCGAGATACAAAAGGTTCTTTTGATGCGTCTTCATATATGCTTCATATACAAAAATGATAAAAGTACCGCCCAATAAGTAGACAATTGCTGCGAGAATTGCTTCAAGATTTGTTACCATGTCAATGCTCCTGATTACTGTCTTTTAAGTATATTACATGCCTTTTCCTTATGGCATTTAGTTGTTAAAATACTACTTGAATCTAAAACCCCGTCAAGATTGTTGAGCACATGCAATACATTCTCCTTCAACGAATGAATATCAAATGTGCGCACCTTTATCAAAAGGTCATAAGGCTCCAGAAGTTCATTTATCTCAAGAATGTCATGTATCAATTTCAATTTGTTAATTACATTGATCCTTTTACTGTGATCTATGTTGATACCAATATAGGTAGTAATATTAAGGCCCACACTTGCAGGATCGATAGTTACCGTAAACTCCTTTATCGTACCTGAATCCCGCATCTTCTCAATTCTTTTGTGAACTGTAGATGTTGCCAATCCTAAATTACTTGCAATATCTGTACTATGCATTCTACTGTCCTTTGACAGGTACTCAAGGATCGCAAAGTCTATTTCATCCATACCATTACATTATTTACAATGATAAGAGATATATTTATCGTTAGTATATCAAATTGATAACAAAAACGTTGTTTTAATGACAAAATATGCAAATGAGGAAATATACACTCTAATCAAATTGTTGTACGATAGATATGTAAAAATGTATACAATTGTTGTACGATAGATATGTAAAAATGTATACAAATCGAAAATGATGTGCAATACATAAACTTGGAAATCGCACCAATGATTGGCAACAACAATCCTTTTGTTTATTGAGGTCTTTAATAAGAAAAATCCGTTTAAACTTTCGGTGAATCATCAATGAAAATATATCAAACTTGTGTTGGATGTGCACAGTGTGCAACGTTTTGCAAAACGGATGCAATTAAAGTCAAAGGAAAAGCACAAATTACGGATGCCTGCATCGAATGTGGTGTATGTGCCAGATACTGCCCAATGAAAGCCATCGAGGCATCAATATGAATAATGTGGCTAAGGAAAAAAATCGTGCCATAATTATTGGTGCCGGACTTGGAGGGCTTTTAGGCGCAGCAAAACTTGCCACATCCGGCTACGAAGTCGAAGTGTTCGAGCGGTTGCCAATGATTGGTGGTCGCTTTACCAATATCGAGTATAAGGGATTTGCCCTTTCAACAGGTGCGCTTCACATGCTACCCCACGGACCTTCCGGGCCATTAGCACAAATGCTGAAAAGTGTTGGCGCAGATGTGAACATTGTGCGCTCAGATCCGATGGCAGTTATACGCCTTCCATCAAAAGAAGGAGACAATGATTACAAAAATGGGTCCAAAGATATTCTTTTTAAAAATTTCCCTGGTCAGCTCTCTAAAACCAACCGTCTAAAAATTGCTATTTTAATGCTTACAACAAGAGTATTTCCGCCTAAAAAAGACTCACTTGAAGAATGGATCTCCCGTTATATTAAAGATGAATGGCTGGTCAAACTTGCGGATTCGTTCTGCGGCTGGTCTTTAAGTCTAAGAGGTGCAGACACATCTGCAAAAGAAGCGTTCTCGATATTTTCAAATCTTTACCGTTACAGTGGTCCTGGCGTGCCGATCGGAGGATGTAAGGCAGTAGTGGAGGCGCTTGAAGACGTAATTACATCGAACGGTGGAAAAATACACATAAGTAAAGACGTTTCCGAAATAAAGATTGTAGATGGAAAAGCAGTCGGCATTCTCGTTGATGGAACAGAACATTTTGGTGACATAGTCATTAGCAATATCGGGCACGTTGAAACAAACCGGTTGTATAATAATGTTGAACTATCAGAAGAATACAACCAATACCTTGAACAACTGAAAAATATAAAACCATCCGCCGGTGTAAAGATATGTCTGGCTGCAGATGAACCATTGATCGGGCATGGGGGCGTATTGCTCACACCATATGCGAGGCGGGTAAACGGTATCAACGAGGTCACGAACATCGATCCGAACCTTGCACCCCCGGGCAAGCATCTTGCAGTTTCCCACCAGTGCGTACAATGGGATAAACTTGATGAACTTGAACAGGAGATCGAACTTGGCTTGCAGGATATTAAGGAGATCTTTGCAGGAAAGAAATATGAGGTCTTGCTGATACAATCCCATTCAGGAGAATGGCCGGTCAACAGGTCAGCATCTGGTCTGGATGTTAATGTCAAGAACTCAACCCCGTTCAAAAACCTGTTCATTGTAGGCGATGGAGCAAAAGGTGAAGGCGGGATAGAGGTAGAAGGCATTGCACTTGGCGTGGCAAATGTGATGGAAAGGATCCTATGAGTTATCTTAATATGCCGAATTTTGTTACATATTGCCGTAATGTGTTCATTCCTGTGACCAATATATGCAGGAACAAATGTGGATATTGTGGGTTCAGGCGCGAACCGGGTGATAAAGATGCACGTCTGATGCATATTGATGATATCATACCCATTCTTGAAAATGGAAAAAAGGCAGGGTGTACTGAAGCTCTTTTTACGTTTGGTGAATATGCCGAAGAGGTTGTGGAATATCGTGAATGGCTCAACGAACTTGGATATTCAACAACAGTTGAATATGTAGCAAAATTGTGTGAGGCTGCGATAAAAATCGGTCTACTCCCACATACTAATGCAGGTATACTTGGTATGTCCCAGTTAAAAATACTGAAACCATTGAACGCAAGTCTTGGACTTATGCTTGAAACCACTGCAAAACTTGATGCACTAGGCGGCGCGCACAATAACTGTGCCGGAAAGGACCCTGCCGTTCGACTCGATGCCATAAGGGCGGCAGGAAAACTGAAGATACCATTTACAACTGGAATTTTAGTCGGCATAGGGGAGACAGTATATGACAGGATCGAATCAATCCATGCAATTGCAACAATACATGAAAGATACGGGCACATCCAGGAAGTCATTATCCAGAATTTCATGCCAAAACCCGGCACACCCATGGGTCATCACAAACCTCCAACAGAACAGGAAATGGTGCAGGCAGTCTCACTTGCTCGCGACATCCTGCCCGATGATGTTGCAGTTCAGGTCGCCCCAAATCTTATTAACCCTTCTCTTTTGATCCAGTCAGGTGCATCCGATCTGGGCGGTATATCGTCAACTACTATTGATTGGATAAATCCTGAAGCGCAGTGGCCAAGTGTTTTCAGACTGCAAGAAATGGTTGGCAATACAATTTTGCGCGAGAGGCTGCCTATATATCCACAATATATTGAAAAAAGTTGGTATGGCAGCAGCGTTAAAGGACTTATAGAAACCTTATCTGATGAAAATGGATATAGGAAGACTTAAAGAGTACATGTTGTATTACACACCACATTCAAATACCATATTTACGCATTCAAATACCATATTAATAATGGATATAATGGACCTGATCTGAATGGTACTTTTAAATTCAAATTCAAATATTCCGAATGATGTCATTCAACGCTCATTTAATGGCGAATGCACAAAAGAAGATGCTTTGCTGCTTCTCGATGCACAACCACTTGAACTTTTTTCATTCGCTAATGAGTTGCGAGAAAAGGCTGTCGGGAACACAGTAACGTACATAGTCAACAGGAACATCAATTTCACAAATATGTGTGTGGGAACCTGCGGGTTCTGTGCATTCAAGGATAACGGCAATGGGGGATATCACCTGAGTATTGATGAGATCATGAAAAAGGCAAGGGATGCTGCAAAAATCGGTTCAACGGAAGTATGTATTCAGGGAGGACTTCTACCGAATGTTGGTCTTAATTTTTATCAAGGAATACTTGAATCGATAAAGTCCGAATTTCCGGACATGCACATACATGCATTCTCACCAATGGAAGTATATCATGCAGCGCAATTGAGTGACATGTCGGTTAAAGATGCGCTTGTTGAACTCAAGAGAAGCGGGCTTGATACAATGCCGGGCACTGCTGCTGAGATACTCTCCGACCGTGTGCGGGATATAATCTGCCCGAGCAAACTTAAAACTGCAGAATGGGTGGATGTTGTTACACTTGCACACAAGACCGGAATACCCACAACTGCAACGATCATGTATGGGCATGTTGAAACTATTGAAGAACGGATAGACCACATCATCACGATACGGAATATCCAGAAGCAGACAGGCGGTTTTACGGAATTTGTGCCATTGCCGTTCATGCCTTATAATAACAAGATCGGTGAAGAGGTGTTAAGATCGGGCAAGTTCAGTACAACCGGACTTGAAGATCTTAAACTGCATGCGATAGCGCGGATACTTCTGAATACTCATGTAGATAATATTCAGGCAAGCTGGGTGAAACTTGGAAAAAAACTTGCTCAATTTGCACTTAGTTGTGGTGTCAATGACCTTGGTGGCACTCTCATGGAAGAGAAGATATCAAGGTCGGCAGGCGCAAGTCATGGTGAATATATGTCCCCGCAAGAGTTTGAATGGTTGATCCGGGGTGCTGGAAGGGATCCAAAACAGCGAACTACTTTATATCAGGATGTGTGATATGAGGGCAGTTATACCATATAAAAAAGAAAATGCAAAGTCCAGACTTTCTCCTGTATTGACACTTGGCGAGCGTGAGGAGTTTGTTGAACTCATGCTAAAAGATGTCATCAATACTCTTTCCAGATCTGGTGTTGATAAAATTGACATCCTCACAACATCAATTAATGGTGTAGCTGATGACATTGAAACGAATGTCATTGTTAGCGAACTCGGATTGAATGAAGTACTCAATGAATACCTCACGAAGATCAGCGAGCCCGTCATGATCATAATGGCAGACATGCCGCTTGTTACCACACGGCATATACAAAAAATAATAGCATCTGATAAAGATGTTACAATCGTGCCAGGTAAAGGCGGAGGCACAAATATCCTTTACATAAAAGATCCAACACATTTTCATGTCAAGTATTATGGTTCAAGTTTCAGAACCCATTGCGATATTGCAAAAAATATGTCACAATCCATTTATGTGTATGATTCATTTTTAGCGAGCACTGATATTGATGAACCACAAGATATTGTTGAACTCTTGTTGCATGGGCATGGGATGTCAAAGGATTATGTTGAGCAAAAATTTGGTAGTGAAATTAGCGAGGGGCCTTGGGACAATATTCCCCTAACCACATTTTCTTGGCCAATGAGGTTTTATGCCATCTAAAATCTCAATGTAGCCAATTCTTCTGATATCATGAGCAACAAGTTTCAACTTTGTTTCAGTCGCTTTTCTGGGATCAAGCTTTTTCCTTAGGGTTGCTCCAAATCGACACTTAACCATCGAATTCAATGTCTCTGATATTGACCGCATATGATATTGTTCCAACAATATTTGAGGATCTTTCCATAGCGAGAAGAGCATATCATACCATCCCGCAAACCCTTTGCTTTGGAAAGTTACATTACTTTTTGGCAAAAAGAATGGAGTAACATTGCTTTTCGCTACCAGATCCGTAATCCAACGAGCAGAATATATCCCACCTCCAAGGGAATTCTCCAAATTCGGATAACTTTTTTGCGTCTGGTAATAGGCATCGGGAAACATTGTTGTTTCCCCTATCGAATGATTGGCGCAAACGGAAATTCCTGAAATTAGTTTATGCTTGACCCCAATACCCATTACGCAATATGAAAATCCCTTATTC
>JAHYJJ010000155.1:0-3274 GCA_019429165.1 Methanosarcinaceae archaeon
AATTATGGGAATTATGGGAATTATGGGAATTATGGGAATTATGGGAATTATGGGAATTATGGAAGCATAATCTCAGAGGAATATTCAGACGAAGTTCAACTCACTCTTGAGATCATAAAAGAAAACGAGAATGAATTTTTACAAAAACTTACCGATCTTACTAAAAATACAGCAAAATTCGAATACCCGTCATGACTATATAGATTTATCAAGAAGTAGATACAATCTCAATATAATAATATACATATATTATACCTTATCTTAAAAAAGCGAATACCATTATGAATCGAATTGCAGCACATTTCAGAGATCTTGATCATGAATACCGCAGGCAAATATTGCATGCAGGATTAGGTTTCATGATATTGTTATTTCCATTCATCGACATAAATATACTTGTTGTCATCGCATTTTTGGTCCATATGTTTTTCAGATACCTGCCTGAGAGTTCAATTATATATGGCATAATGGATGACAAAACAATAAGTCACAACCGTATCGTCAAAAGCAGGGGAATAACCGGTGCAAAAGATCTCTCGATATCGGTATTCATACTTTTGCTGATAAGTGCCATATTCGAATACACATCATTTTCATATCCACTTTACATAATAGCCGGCGCAATCGCAATTGCTACATTCGGAGACAGTGCCGCAACAATTATGCGCCATAAAAGACAATTGAAATTTTATTCCCTTATAGCTGAAGAATATCCCGAAAGGATGTACCAGGGGGAGATGCATAAACATTATTCCGTAAAATCCAGCACAGCACTGCTTGTTGTAGGTATAATAACAGCATTTTTAGCAAGCTCATGGATCGTTTACTGGCAAGGTGCAAATATTTCATACAATCTGGTGTTCTTTATCGCGGCCATAGGAGCAGCGACAGGCGCATTGATCGAATCAATTCCCTCAAAAGTCAATGATAATTTCACAGTCCCACTTGGCGCGGGAATGATAATGTGGCTTTTCTCAATTTTTGGATTCTCTGTACCACCATCCCAGATGGCAGGAGCTATGATATTTTCACTCGTAATGGGATTTCTTGCATACAAGGCCAAAATTGCCGATGTTTCAGCAGTTCTCAGTGCAACACTGATCGGTGTTCTAATAATCGTATTTACAAACGTTTTATGGATATTTCTTCTGCTCACCTTTTTCATCCTGGGAGGAGCATCCACGAAATACAAATATCGGTACAAAAAATCCATCGGACTTGCACAATCAAAAGGTGGTGTCCGCAATTATGATAACGTATTTAGCAACAGCACAGCAGCACTTGTGCTCGCAGTTGCATACGGCATGTACCCACAATTTGGAACTTTTATTACGTATGCATATCTTGGTACTATAGCAACAGCAACAGGAGACACATTGGCCAGCGAGATCGGTACAACATCGCGCGTTAAGCCGCGTATGATAACAACACTTAAAATTGTTGAACCCGGCATAGATGGAGGAGTCACACCCATCGGGCAATTTGTAGCGATATTGGGCCCCCTTACAATAGGAATACTTGCAGCATTGTTCGGAATCGTTGATAACATCCCGCTTGCAATTCTAATCACCACGATAGGAGGATTCCTTGGCACCAACATCGACAGTTTGTTTGGCGCCACACTACAGAAGAGAGGGATACTTACAAACAGCGGCGTCAACTTTGTATCAACTTTTTTGGGCGCATTGATATCATGTGGACTGTATTTGTTGATTGTCTAAATTTAATTTATTGTTTTTTAATAGCTAGTGCAGCGTTGTGGTGAAGAGGTTATAATTAGTTCATGATAAAACGATTATACAAACCGCATGTAGCACGGCGTTGCCCTGCATACACATCGAATGTTCAATAATTTACAGAGTATTCTAAAATTTTTAGTACATTTTTTGATGGCGATTTCGATCATTCAATTTAGTATATATTGGACGTGCCGCTTGACACCGGTTTGTTCATTTACCATCGAATACATAAAATCCTAATCCCAATCCTGCCACTACAGCTCATCATACTTACATGCGTTCTGCCTTTCCACCAGATCCCGCGCATGCCGTGCAACCTCATCAGGATGTGGTTTTACCCTTGCTACGCCGCTGTGTATTGCTGCCCTTGCAACGGCTGACGCAACAGCAGGAACCACTCGACTATCAAATGGATTCGGTATAATGTAATCCTCACTAAGTTGTGACTCTCCGACTATTTCGGCAAGAGCATACACTGCTGCCATCTTCATCTCCAGATTTATATCACGTGCACGGGTGTCCAGTGCACCTCTAAAGATCCCCGGGAAACCAAGACAGTTGTTGATCTGGTTCGGATAGTCTGACCTTCCCGTTGCCACAATACGTGCACCTGCCGCCTTAGCATCTTCCGGCATGATCTCAGGGTCGGGATTCGCCATCGCGAACACGATCGCATCATTCGCCATTGAAGCAACCATTTCCTTGCTCACGATCCCACCCTTAGAAACACCGATAAACACATCCGCCCCGTTCAGTGCATCGCCAATAGTTCCACTCAACTTTGATGCATTCGTGATCTTAGCGATATCATCTTTCACTGGATTCATACCTTCAACACGTCTTTCAAAAATGATACCATGACTGTCACACATCAATAAACTTCCACCATTAACCCCAGCATGAATGAGTTTTTTTGTAATGGCAATACCTGCCGCACCTGCACCTGAAACTACCACTTTTATGTCGCCAAGTTCTTTACCCACGATCTTCAGAGAATTCATGAGGCCTGCAAGTACTACAATTGCCGTACCGTGCTGGTCATCATGAAATACAGGAATCGGTATCTCGGCTCTTAGCCGTTCCTCGATCTCAAAGCATCTGGGCGCACTGATATCCTCAAGATTTATTCCGCCAAATGTCGGCGATATGTGTTTTACGGTCTTGATGATCTCTTCAGTATCTTTTGTATCGATACATATCGGAAATGCATTTACGCCCCCGAGTGTCTTGAAAATTATGGCCTTGCCTTCCATAACAGGCATTGCAGCATGTGCACCTATGTCACCAAGACCAAGCACTGCTGAACCGTCAGTCACCACTGCTACAAGATTGCCTTTTGAGGTATAAGTGTAAACATCATCCTGATTTTTTGCAATTTCCCTGCAGGGCTCTGCTACACCTGGGGTATAATCAACACTCAGGTCATGGATAGTTTTTAGCGGGACTTTACTTGCAATTTCGAGTACGCCCTGGTGCAGTTCGTGAACCTTGAGAGATTCTTCGTAGATGGAACCGATGATAGTTGTTGGAGGTGT
>JAHYJJ010000006.1:0-24654 GCA_019429165.1 Methanosarcinaceae archaeon
ATAAAATTTTTTATTTTATTTTTCGGTAATGCCATAGCTGACAAAAAGAAAATAGCAATTACAACAGATGTTTCAAATCCCATACAATTCCTCTAAGCCGTGCTTGACCTTTGACATCTCCCGATCGATCGTGCTTAGCATGTTCTTATCAATCTTGCGTCCACAGAGCCTCTCAATGAACAGAAGGGATTTTGTATGGTCTTCGGGAAGTAGTCTCCATGTCGGTTTTTCAACATAATAATCGATGCCCCGTGCATATGCCATTATTTCAGAACGCACATTTTCACTGATCCATTCGATGTCTACATAGTAGTCAAGCGCATCCATGAGATTATTCCTTCCAACACGCTCCATTAAAAATTCGATCCAGTTAAGCAATACGACCACACTCATCGGGTCGCGTTTGATACTATCCAGACGTATAATAGAATATCCATTCTGTGTTTTGACCTCAGACACCTGTTCATTTTCAGAAGTATTATCTTCTTCCACTGTAGGCACTGTTTGTGCCATCTTTGTGAAATCGATCTTTTCCAGATCATATACCCTTTTTGAGATATTGCTTGTGGTGTCTGCCAGATCAACTATATCCTGACCCAGTTGTCCGGTTTTTAGAACCAGTTCATCTATTTTTATTGATATGACTTCTATGCTTTCATGTAACGATACCATTGCATCTGCAAATGCGTCAATCTTTGTATCGATATCACTGATCTTCCCGTCGGTTTCGGGTGCCACGCGAGGTATTTCAGCACGCTGTGATAAAACATCAATCTCATTCTTTAACATTACTATGACGTCACTGAGTTCAGTCATCCGTTTTTCATCTTTTTCAAAACGTTCGATGCTCTCGCGATTGGTTCCGGCTTCACCAACAAAAGGGTTTACCTGATTAGATACAATTTCATAAAGAGATAAAAGTTCAAGCACGCTCTGGTCGATCTTCTCAACTGTTTTTTTACCTCTACGCTTTCACGTTGCACCATTGATATGTTTACATCAACTTTTGATAATCTGCTTTCGAGATTAATGATCTTTTTTGAGTTCTCTTCAACCATTTTATTATCGACTGATGCGCTTGCCTGCTGTGCAGATGGATCGTTTTCCATGCCTGGGGGACTACGCGCCGCCATATTTGGAACTGATCCTATATCTGGTGGACCACCAGCTGCCATATTTGGAACTGATCCTATACCTGGTGGACCACCTGCAGACATGCCTGAAACTCCTCCCATATCAAATGGATTATTACCAAACGGTGGGGCTACAGTGCCAAATGGTGATGTAGCCTCGTTGAGTGTACCTTTTTTACTGAATGCACCAGTTAATTTCTTTATTTTATTAGCAAATCCAGCCATGTTTCACTTTATGATTATATAAATGAACATTTATAATTATATGCACACTATTATATATAAATATTCAAAAAAAGTATGCCATGAACTTGTTTTAGATATAAATTATCCCTGGATATTTGCAAACTTTAAATTTTGACCACTGTTAATCAAATTGTAAAATATTACGAATAAAAATATTAAACTAATATTTCAAAAACAGGAATTAATTAAGCAAAAACATATTATAAAAATAGACGAGAAAACGCTCACTTTGTTCGCGTTAACTCGGACTATATAATTCTATAAATTATATACTACAAGAAAATGCTCACTTCGTTCGCATTAACTTGGACTACATAATCTTATAGATTATATACAACGAGAAAATCCTCGCTATGCTCGGATTAACTCGCACTATATATTTATAAAATATATACTAAAATAAAAGAAAGTAATATTTACTTTCTTCTACTTACAAAATAAAGAGCAGCAATTGCTCCGATTGCAGAAACAATTCCGAAACCTGGTAGAATTGGTTCTTTTTTCCCTGATTCAGTTGGTGTTGGTTCATCAGATGTTGCTACTTTGTTTTCAGGAGTTTTATCTACAACTTTTGCCGGTTTAGAACCACCGAAGTATGAATCCGGGTGACATGCGTTGCATTGCATCTCATCTTTAGATTTTACGCCAACAGTACCAAATGCGTGAAGGTCACCGATTTTATGACATCTTGTACATTCAGGAACAATAATACTTTCTTTATCCATGTGACATGCCACACATGTTACATCCGGAATGTGAATATTGTGCGGGATCTGCGTTGCACTTACTTCGCCTTCTCCTGGTCGGTGGCAGTTATAACATGCCTGCTTGTTAGATTCATTTCCGTGAACAGATGCCACATTATCACTCACGTGACATGCCTGACATATAATGTCCATATTTGCAGTCTTAACAGGTTTTACAATATTCGGAGCCGTGCTGTGACATTTTGTACAACTTTCAGTTTCGCCACCGTGAACTACGATCAAGTCCTTGTGGCAATGTGCACATACACTCTCTGTAAGAACGTTGTTATGTACATTTTCAAGACCCTTGTGACAATATGAACAATCCTGTGTCGCTACTTTGCCTTTGTGGACATCATGTATTGGTCCTTTGTGACAATTTGCACATTGCGGAATCGCAACTGAAAGGGTTTCACCATGGCAATTCACACACGTAACCGGTTTTCCAGCATGTATTGTGTGAGGGTTTGGAATGTGACATGAAGCTCTACAGTCCACATTTTTCGCATCCAAACTGGTTACTGAAAAACCCTCTTCCGCAGATGCCGGAATCGCCAACATAGCAACAATAAGTGCTATCAACGAAATTAACATCAGTTTTCTCATTTTATTATACCTCTCTGATTTGAATATATTAAATTGAATGTAATATTAAGCATTACAATCATATTTCACTGTTTTCATTTAATGAATCCATAATTTTAATCTAACGGTGATTCGGTCATAATAATATATGATGTCACATTACTTTTCCATCATTTATCTACTTTGAATAAATTTAAACGAAAGTAACCTATTCAAGCACAATATATTTTTGCAGATTCTATTAAATGAATATGTATAAGACTGATGATAATGTTGTTTAAAAAGATTGTGATTTCAAACTCACATTCCAAAAGATTATTTTAAATTGTTTGAACCTGTGTACATACTGATCAATGTGCCACGAAAAAAGAATTTTGAAAAACCCCTTTATTCCGATAAAGATGGGATCAGGTTCGCAACACCAAAGGTCGTTGCGGAATATCGGGCAAAACGCCTGAAGTGCAAAACACTCGCCGACATCAGTTGCGGCATAGGTGGACAAACGATATTCTTTGCAAAAGAATGTGATCTTGTATATGCCGTAGAGATCGATCCAAAAAAGATCGAGTACGCAAGGAAAAACTGCGAACTTCATGACATCGATAATGTGGTATTTATATGCGGTGATGCATTATCTCCGGATGTGATAGAGCAGATCCCAAAAGTTGATGTCATATTTTCAGATCCTGCCAGACCTGCTCAAGAATATAAGCGCAAAGTAATGAGTCTTGAACCCGGAATCCCAAATGTCATATCCGCATATTCTGATAAGTCTGACAACTTCGTGTTTGAAGCGCCACCACAGATGCCGCCTGATCGAATCCCGTTTGATTGTGAACGCGAATACCTTTCCCTTGATGGACAGCTTAATCGCCTGACATTGTATTTTGGGAACCTGAAACAATGCGAGCGATCAGCAGTTTCACTTCCGGATGGCGCATATATCGGTTCAACGAATATAACTTATGACGTTAAAGAAACACAAAACATCGAGAGGTACGCATACGAACCACAACCTTCCGTTGTCAAAGCAGAGATGTTGCCTCAACTTGCAGGATCAATTAAAAAAGACATTGCAAATGTAGATGTTGAACTTTTTAAGATCGATAAAAAAAGACTTCTCCTCACATCCAATACACAATTCAAAAACGCGATGATGAAACATAATTATTCTGTATTTCAGGTTACTGATTTTGAACCTGAGGCAATAAATTCCATTTTAAAAAGACATGATGTGGGCACAGTTGTATTAAGGGCCGGTGTTGACCCTGCTGACTACTGGACTATACGAAATGAGATCGAAAATGGATTAAGTGGTGAAAATACCATACATCTTTTTGTAAAAGATGAAAAAGCAATATTGTGCGAAGTGATCTGATATACGAAGATCGATCAGGACTGTTTTAAGCCGAGCAATGCTTTTGTGCGTTCTACCAACTCTTTTCTGCCAAACGGTTTCGTAATGTAGTCATCTGCTTTTAATACATGCAAACCAAGCATCTTGTCAAATTCCTGACTTTTTACAGTAAGCATTGATACCGGAATGGTTGCATCTTTTTCTTTGATCTTATGGAATGTTTCCCATCCATCCATTTCAGGCATCATGATGTCCAATAAAATTGCATCTGGTCTGATGCTATCGATCATTTTAAGACATTCATTGCCACTGTTAGCACCAACAACATCAATCCCTTCAGATTCAAGAACCAATCTTACAAGGTCTATTGTATCTGGTTCATCGTCTACAACCATTACTACTTGACTCATTTTTAACCACCATTATAAATGTAATCTATCTAACATATATATCTTTACTTTGCGTCGGCCTTGGGACAATATTATTTATTGAATCGATATGCTGTGGCGTTTTTTGGCATTTTTATCGTAAAAACTAACCGCTATGCTGCGGCAATTTTGTCCCAAGGCCCTTTGCGTCTGCGCTCCATCCTAACCTTTTCATAACCATCTTTATTCGTGCATTGAGTTCACGCATGTCAAATGGTTTAGAAACATAATCATCAATTCCAAGTTCCATTCCCTTGATCTTATCACTAACTTCTGATTTCGCAGACACCATAATGATCGGTATATCACATGCAACCTTGCTCTCTTTTAGTTTTTGCACTACTTCATACCCATCCATATCCGGCATCATAATATCAAGAAGGATCATATCAGGAAGTTCGGATATTGCCATGTCGATAGCCTCATAACCACCGCGTGCCGATATGAAATCAAAGGGTTCATCTGCTAGCAATAACTCCACAAGCTCAGGTATATCCGGTTCATCATCCACGACCAATATCTTTAACCGATCCCTTTTAACCCTTTTCTGAATATATTCAAAAGTGATCATGCCCCCTTCGATATTATATCGCAGATCCAGACTTTCCAAACCAATATTCGCATGCATCTCACCACCATGCTGGACATCAACAATTATGTCAAAAAATGATTTCATCAAAGCTTCGGTGTCTGGCTGCAAAATACCCTTGCCAAGCATTGAGATAACACTGCCACCATTCTCTTTAACTGATTTTTGGACAAATTTTATGAAATTCTCTATGACCTGGAATGTATCACTTGCAAGAATGGTCATGTCATCGATCACAAATACGAGTTTTTGATGTTCAGAAGATAATTTCACTGCATGCAATGCCATTTTTGTATAATCGGTATGGGAATTACAATAATACGTATTATCTTTCAATTTCTTGCTCGTACTCTCAATGTCTATGAACCAGATATTTTCCATGAAATCATGAATGTCAAAACCAAATTCATCAAACTTATCAAGTACTTCTTCCCTTGAATCTTTTAAACACAACCACACAACTGTGCGCTCAGGGTCATTGCTGAGTAGATCAAATATGTGGTAATAAATAATACGCTCGATGAAACTATCAACAGGTGCAAAAAACAATGTGCTTTTTGATACCAACTCATCACGAAGTGTAGCTAGTATTTTTTTAGTCTGATCATCCGACATGAAACCCCTTTTATGCCTACACCAAATTATTAGAACATAACTAATAAACATTTGTTTTGTTTTGATATTAATCTTTGGGATACAAAAAACACATGATTAAATTAAATATACAAATATATAAATATTAAATGCTCATGTTCCTATACAAGTACTACTTATTTGTATATCAATTTGTTTGAATTTACGGTGACATCATGACAATAAATAAAGCACATTGTGCAATGTTGATCTTGATAGTATGTATGCCGATAATTTTTTTAAGTGGATGCCTCAGTGATGATGAAGCTATATCCATCGATATGGATGAAATAGACACAACACTCAAAACACAATCAAATGTATCGTCACTCAAAATCGCGGTTTCGGCAATGATCTCACCAAAAGAGACGCTTGTGTATTATGAAGATCTAATGGGATATATATCAAACAAAACCAATCGCCCAATTGAACTTGTACAAAGAGAAACTTATGCAGAAATAAACGACCTTGTTGAATCACAATATCTTGATGCTGCGTTTGTGTGCAGTGGAGCATACGTCGATGGGCAAGACAGGTTTGGTATGGAACTTTTAGTGGCGCCCGTGGTTAAAGGCGAACCTGTTTATTACTCTTATATCATTGTTCCTATCGATAGTGATGCCACCCGCTTCGAAGACCTTCGTGGTAAAAAATTCGCATTTACCGATGAAATGTCCAACACAGGAAAATTATCACCAACATGTATGCTTGCACTCATTAATGAAACACCGGATTCATTCTTTTCAGGATATATTTTCACATACAGCCATGATAAATCTATTGAAGCCGTAGCTAAAAGACTCGTTGATGGTGCAGCTGTAGACAGTTTAATATGGGATTATGATGCTGCTAAAAATCCGATATATGCCAATAAAACAAAGATCATCTCAAAATCGCAGCCTTATGGAATCCCACCTGTCGTTGTCCATCCTGACACTAATCCAGATCTCAAAATCGAACTTCAAAATATTTTACTTACAATGCATGAAGATCCAGAGGGAGCAGATATTCTAAAACATATAAATATTGATAAATTCACTATTATCAATAACAGTGCCTATGATTCCGTAGGTGAAATGAGTGTATTTGCTGAGGCACAAGGTGCAGAAGATGAGTGAAAACAATAGTTTTTTACGAACTGTTTCGAACTTAAACATAAGGACAAAGTTAATCATAGCTGTGGTCAGCATTGTTTTTATCCTTAGTCTTGCAATGGGGACTTATCTTTACACAGTTCAAATAAATGAACTGACGCAGCAACTGCAAGAAAAAGGAATGACGATTTCAAACACCCTTGTTGAAAATAGCGTGAATCCAATTCTTCATGACGATATCATCAAATTACAAAATCTCGTTGAGATAACAAAAAAAACTGAATCTGATGTTTCATATGCATTTATCCTGGATAGTAATGGGAATGTAATAGTCCACACATTTAAGGATGGTTTCCCTATTGCTATGAAAAACGTAAACCCTGCAAATGGTGAACAAAAAATTAAACTGTTGGACATTGGTGGAGAATATATCAGTGATATTGCAAATCCTGTCCTTGATGGCAAACTTGGGGAAGTACATGTCGGGATCTCCCAAACAGGCATTAGAGATACGATCCAAAGATCAACATTAGTTTTCACAATATTTACTGCAATCTCATTGATCATCGGGGCATTTATAGCATTTACTGCAGGAAATATCATCACAAAACCTATCGTACTACTGGAAGATGGTGCCAAAGAGTTTGGGAAGGGAAATTTTGACCATAAAATTGTTGTGAAAAATGAAGATGAGATCGGTAATCTTGCACATACTTTCAATGACATGGCAACCGAAATTCAAACATTGATGTATAAACATGAACAAGCAGCCGCAAATGTTATGGATACAAAAAATTATCTTGATGCGATCATTGAAGGAAGTCACGATGTGATTTTTGTAGTTGATGTAGAAGGTCGATTTGAATTTGTCAATGATGCTTTTTTGACATTATCAGGTTATGATAAAAACGAGATTATTGGTCAAAAGTTCATGATCTTGGTTCCTGACGACTACCGGGATTTTATACTGCAACGATGGGAAGAAGTCCAAAATGGTATGGGTGAACCATATGAAACAAAAGCAATAACAAAACATGGACTCATAAAAGATATAATGGTAAGCCATACAGATGTGGAATTTAGCGATGGCACAAAATATGTTATTTCAGCAAAAGATATTACAGAGATCAAAAAGATCGAAGAGATGAAGAATAATATCATTTCGAACATTTCACATGAACTACGTACTCCGATTACGATCATGCGTGGTTTTATTGAAGTTGCTATGAATGAAAATGATCTGGATAAAAGGAACGAGTATCTTTCTAGAGCAATAAATGCTATTGATAGGCAGAACCGGATGGTTCAAGACCTCATAGAAACTGCAATGGGCGAAATTAAAAGTATTAAACTCGTTTTTGAAAACGTTGATTTTAAAGATGTTCTTGATACATCACTAAAAGATGTGGAGCCTAAAGCAAACCTTTCCAATATTGACATAAAGACTGAACTTGAAAAGGATCTGTATTTATATGCTGACCCACAACAAATGACATATGTCTTTACAAAACTCATGGATAATGCAATCAAGTTCACTAAAAATGGCGGCAGAATTGAGATTAGTGCAAAGTACACAAATGATGGATTTGTTGAGGTCTGTGTCAAAGATACAGGGATTGGGATCTCAAAAGAGAATGTTAGCAAAATATTTGATAAGTTCTTCCAGGTCGATGCCACAACAACAAGAAAGTATAGTGGAAGTGGCGTGGGGCTCACCATAAGCAAGAACATCATAGAAAAGCACGGGGGTCAGATCTGGGTTGAAAGTGATCCTGGAAAAGGCACCTCCTTCTTCTTCACAATTCCAAAGGCATCAGGCAAACAAATGTCAATTAATGAATACAATTGATCCGTTCATCATTTAACAGGTGACAATGTTACCTGTGGGAACCCTTGTTCGAAATCCATCTCAACAACATATAATCCGGTCTTGGGAACAATCCCATACATCACAAGTGTTTTATCGATATTCTCGAATTTCCAATGTGTGGTTGCCATGTGTGCTACAGATTCCGTGATCTTCTGACCATGTTTTGCAACTGCCAGAACAACGTTTTGAGTTATCTTTGTACGGGATGCCAACATGCCTATTGTTCTGCCGATATCCTCAACACCGTAATTGTACTCCATTGTGTCAAGACCTACATAGTCAAGTATTGGAGCACCGGATGATTGTATGATAAGTTCCCGTTTTACCGATAAAATGGAATCCATATCCTTTGAGATGTTGCCTGTAAGTGGTTCGACATAAGCAGGGATCCTGCCATTCATCTCACGTATCTCAAAACCGACAAACTTATTCTTGAAACGATCTTCACCACAAAAAAATTCGATCATACTTTTTTCAGTCTCTACGCTCGTACCCTCAGATGGCATACTCAAAAGCCCGCGATCAAGATTTAGATGATTTATAAATGTGGGCAGCAACAAACTGTAGAATGAATCCCCCACACCGCTTGTTATTTCAAAAAGATTGAAACTTCCTTTTTGATATCCGCCACCAAGTATATTGTCAAAATCCGCTGTCTCGGTTGATATTTTACTGCGTATTGGATCTTTGATAGGTTCACAGACAACGGTCTCTTTGGGATATGCTACTGCAAAAGGTCCGAAACTGCTGAACCTGCCATCTTGCAATGTAAATAGATATTTTGACTGTAAAAGTCCCACTCCACGCAGTTTGTGTATGTGGACCCATCTGATATCCCGCTCAGATATCTGTGAAATTTCAAGAGATATCACACCATCTACCAGATAATCAAGTGAGGTCAGATCAGTCTGCTCTGTAACCATCAATATATCAGCATTTGTCTTATTGCCAAAATCGATCAACATGCGTTCAAGTTTAAACTTGTTTTCCAACCAATTGGAAGAATCGGTTGTCGCAATGCTCAATGCATCAATTGAATCAATTACGATCAATGGTTTTTCATCAAATGCCCCCTGCACCATGCTGACACGCGCATCAAGCATCTCAAAAAATTCTTCGTTGCTGTTGAAATCACCCTCGATCCATGGGAATCTGCCATAGGACGAAGATTTGTCAATGCGCGGTGAGATGTAGATACAATTCCCATTCGGGCATAGTTCAATAAGTATCTCAAAAACAAAAGTGGTCTTACCGGTACCCGGTCTGCCCTTGAATAAAAGTGTCTTACTAAATCCTTCCGAAAAGAACTTATTAATTTCAATTGGTATCACTTAAATACCCAATTAATGTCTTTAATGTTATAATTGTTACAATTTTGTTGTTGTAAATATTATTATTATTATTATTATTATTATTATTATTATTATTATTATTATTATTATTATTATTATTATTATTATTATTATTATTATTATTATTATTATTATAATTGTTAATATTATTTAATAGCACACTGTTCTTTCACAAGCTCTGTGCCACTAATTAATGCATCATCTATCTTCGAAGGATCGACACCGCCACCTTGTGCCATATCAGGGCGACCACCGCCGCCGCCTCCAACAATATGCGACATTTCGCGCACAACTTTGCCGACATCGACACCTTGTTCAATAGCACCTTTTCCGGCAGTTGCCACTATCTTAACGCCTTCTAAACTGCTTGCAAGGAGCGCAACAACATCATCCTGTTCGGCGAGTCCCAATGCGATCTTTACGAGTTCTTCACTGTCTGCATGCGTTATTGTTTCAGCAACTATGCGAATGCCATTTATCTCAACTGCGCCTCGCATCATTTTATGCACAAGTGCATGTGCCAGTTCATCCTTTAACCGTGCATTTTCCTTTTTGAATTCCTTCCATTCTCCAAAAAATCTATCAATTGTCAGCGGAAGATGTTCTGACGTAACCCTTAGTGCATTCGCAGAATCGCGCAGTATCTTATTATTTTCTTGTACAGCTCTTACAGCAGCTTCGCCTGCTGCATACTCTATACGTTCAACCCCGTCTTGCACGCGTTCGGTCTTCAATATCTTGATCGGGCCCACAAGACCCGTATTTGTACAATGGGTGCCACCGCAGGCCTCGATATCATCGCCCACCCTAAGTATTCGTATATTTTTTCCAGGTGGCACACCACCCTGGTATAGCCTGAACCCATATGCCTGTTCTGCATCAGTCCGATCCATCCACTCGGAATTAACACGCTGGTTCTCCATAACGATCTGATTTGAGATCATTTCGATCTCATTCAATTCATCAATAGTAATGCGTTTGTAATGTGAAAGATCAAGTCGTGCGTGACTCTCTGATTTCTGTGCACCAGCCTGCCAGATATAATCGCCAAGTACCTTTTTAGCAGCATCGTTCACAATATGGGTCGCTGTATGATGTCTGGCATGTGCCATACGCCGTTTTTCATTGATCTTGCCAATAACCAGATCACCTTTGCGAACATGCAATTCATCTTCAATCGCTTTGATTTTATGAACTACTACACCATGTATCATCTGGACATCAATTACATGCAACACATCATTATCAATAACCAGTTTACCATGGTCAGCAGGTTGTCCGCCACCCTCTGGATAGAACAAGGTACTATCAAGAACAATATGATCATCAAATATATCCAGTACAACCGCCTCGAATTCCATCCCGTTCGGCTCATCATAGAACAGTCGCTTTGTAGGTGGAAGATTTTCTATGCGGTCGGCATACGGATATTCTTTTATTTCTTTTGCTTCTGCTCTGCCGTGTTTATCTGCCACAAGTGAATAGAAGGTATCGGGTAGCTCAACCTTGACCCCTACCTCTGCTGCCACTTTTTTTAATATCTCAGGCGGGATTCCGTGGCTGTCATACATCTCGATCAATTTTTCAAGTGGAATTTTTTCGCCACTCTTTTTGTAATGTATTGCAGATTTTTGGATCATTCGCCTGCCGCGTTCCAATGTATCTGCAAATTTCTGTTCTTCATGATGAAGAATATCTTCGATTGTTTCAAAGTTTTCCTCAAATTCAGGATATTCCGGCAGGTTATTGATATGCATCTTTACGATCTCAGACAAAGATATCCTGATATCCAGATCCTGCATCATACGGAGTGTCCTTCGAAGTACCAAACGTGCAAGATATCCTGCCTTGACATTTGATGGTATTATGCCGTCCCCAAACATGAATGTCAGGCATCTTGTGTGATCCGTTATTGCATAAACCGTCTCCACGGGTTCCATTATAGATGTTAATTTTTCAACTGTCGTGCCAATACTTGATGCAACCTGCTTTCGAAGTTCAAGTAAATTCGCCTTTTCACTTATGTCCATGAGCCCTGCTAAACGGGCATTTTGGGACAGGATATATGCATATTCTGCATTATCGAGTTCATGGTCGATGCCTGCAAGCCCCATCAGTTCATTAACGATCGACGGGAAAACGGCATCATATATTGTAGGGGAACCTTTTGAAGCCCAGACGAATCTCTCAAGACCATATCCGGTATCGACAATATAATTGTCCATCTTTGAATACGCCTCACCTTTAATCATGATATCGCCATCCTTTGACTGTTTAAGATTCATGAATACAAGAGTGGCAACTTCAAGACCGCCTATGAGAACTTCAACACACGGTCCTGCATTACCTCCGCCAGCCCAGGGCTCTTCTTTGTATGTTACAGCCATTGGATCTGCCCCGAGTGACATCAGGAACTCATCACACAATTCCATTGTTCTTTCTTTCCAGTAGATCTCTTTATCATTCGTATTGAAAGCGTGATGTGCCATCATTTCAAAGGTTGTGAGGTGCCGTCCGCTCCTGCCAACTGCGTCCAGATCCGGCAGGCGGATACAAGGCTGTGAGATCGTCAATGGATTTGCAGGCGGTGGTACTTCTCCTGATGTGACGAATGGCTGAAAATCAGCAATTGATGCAATTGTCAGGTATATGTCATCCCTCCATCTTGCAATTACAGGATACCTGTCTATCCTGGTATGATCACGTTCTTCAAAGAAATTCAGGAAATATTCCCGCATCTCTGCGAGATCGTATTGTTTTTTGAAAACTGGATTGCCTATAAATGAATATGGGTCACAGGGGGCATCCCCACACGTTTTTCGGTCAAGATCACGTGTCCAGAAAAAAACACCACATTTTTGGCATTGCTTACGAACAAATCCGTTATTTGAGAAAAAATCAAGTTGATATTCATCTTCGAGCATGATAACTCCAAATATATACACTATGTTTGTAATCTATATTTCGCTTATCACGTAATCGTTCCAATGCTTAAAAACATTTCTTATTCAATAATATGTCGCACATACATTACATCCAATCCCATGGATTATTTTTTTGTGGGGGGTTTCTATTTTCATCAAAACACGTTTTGCTTATGTGCACAATTAGTATAAATTATACACATAAATATTAAAAATTGTGTGCATAAATAGATTTTATGTGTTCATAGTAGTTACATAGTTGTCCACTTATTAGTATTAATTGGTGATATATTATGAATGTGGTACGATATATGTCAATGATATTTCGAGGAACAGTTGAAGATTATGAAAATGCGGGAATTAAACCTTCCGTGTTTATGGATTCCAGTGGAAGCCTGAAAATATACCTCTGCGATTCGGTCGTAGATCAAATAGAAGAAGATAAATCTATAGTGATCAAAGGTTATGAATCAAATGGCGCGCAGTTCATTGAAACGTTCGATGTGAACTTCAAAAACCAGGACCGAAAGTCATGATCTAAAATGTAATTAAGATCGAGTCAAAGTAATATGTAATTCAATTTATAAATGCAAGGTCTATGCCAAATACAATCTCCAACAACAATTCTCCTGCCAATTAAGATATAGGCCTGCATTTATCTAAATATCATGTCCTGTGTATTATTTTTTTGTTTTTGTTTAGCTGGTGCAGCATTGCCCTACATACACATCGAATTTTCAATTGCTTCCAGCGCATTCAACAATTTTCTTGTAGTATATGTTTTATAAACATATAGTGCAAGTTAATCTGAGCGTCAGCGAAGATTTTCTTGTTGTATATAATCTATAGGATTATGTACTCCAAGTTAATGCGAACGAAGTGAGCATTTTCTTGTTGTATATAATCTATAGGATTATGTACTCCAAGTTAATGCGAACGAAGTGAGCATTTTCTTGCACACTTTTTGCTGACGATTTCGATTATTTGATTTTGTATGTATAGAACGTGCCGCACGCGGGCGGTCGCATTGTTTTTGGTTTCAAATCGAACCATTTCATTTACACAGTAATTTTAAAATATCTATACAAATACATTTTTTTACTTGATTGAGATCGTCGGAAAAGTGGCAAAATCAAAACATTCCTATCAATGTTTGTAAGTAAAACGCTATGCTACGTCGCACTACATTTATTCAACAAGTTGAAATATTTCCAAATATGGACTTTTCCGACAGTCTCTGATTATAATTTGAATTAAACGATTGCAAGCAGGTCAAGTCCTTTGTCAGTTAATCTATATTGACCATTTTCTATCTTCAATAAATTTCCATTTATCAGGAACTCGGTCTGGTACTTAAACGATGCATCATCGATACCGGTCTCATCCTGAATATCTTCTTTTGTCTTGCCAAATACACCAATGGATTTTACAAGTTTTCTTCTCAATGGATGTGATGCAGCTTTGTTCAACATCTCATGATCCATCTTTTTTGTTTCGCGTGCAGATGGCGCAGCCATCATCATCTCTTCAAGTTCATCATCTTCGACCTCTACCATATTTATCATTCTCCATAATCATTTCAATATAATATGTAATGGCATTTATCGTTTATTATCTTGTTGTATATGTTTTATAAACATATAGTTCAAGTAAATCTGAGCATCAGCGAAGATTTTTTCGTCGACGGTTGTGTGCACTTTATACACACAAGTTTTTAAAATACGTGTTTTTTGATACACATTCCATTAATTATAAAACATCAAAGAACAATGGAATACCCGATGGTTCCTAAGATATTACTCACAAACGATGATGGCGTCTATGCCGCAGGCATCCGGGCAGCATACAAAAGTGTTGCCGACCTTGGCGATGTGACGATCTCAGCCCCTGCGATGCAGCAAAGCGGTGTTGGAAGGTCAATATCCATATTTGAGCCGCTCAGGATCAATAAAACAGAAATTGACGGAGTTACTGCCTATGCAATTGGCGGCACACCCACAGATTCTGTAATACTTGGAATATTCACCATCATGAAACAGATGCCGGATCTTGTGCTTTCCGGCTTTAACATTGGGGAAAATATCAGTACAGATACTATTACAACTTCAGGCACGATCGGTGCCGCACTTGAGGCTGCGAGTTATGGAATACCTGCTATCGCAGCATCGATACAGGTGACGGAAGAAGGGGCAAAGTTCGATGACTTGAGGGATTACCAGCACGATTTTGATGTTGGAATTAAAGTGATCAACAGGATCGCAAAGAATGTTTTGAAGCATGGACTGCCGGATAACGTGGACCTGTTGAATGTCAACATTCCGCACTTTGCCGAGACTGATACTCCAATTGAGATAACCCGTCTTGCGCGCAAGATATTCAAGACCACAGTACAGGAGCGGCATGATCCGCGCGGTAGGCCGTATTACTGGATCGATGGCGACCTTATACGTGAAGATGAAGAGGGCACGGATGTTCATGCCATAATGCAGAAAGGGCATATTTCGGTAACACCGATCACACTTGATGCGACTTCACCGATTGATCTTTCGGGAATCGAGCATCTGATATAAAACACAGTTTGACTATTTGAACAATTAATGCTTTATCTTGAGAGAAACCTCTTTCCAGTCCCCTTCAACACCGTGCAATGTTTCAACTGCCCCGCCAACCATGTTGCCAAGCATCTTCTGTACAAAATCGTTCATAACGACCTTTTCACCATCAATTATCAGTTCAACTTCCATATTTTAATCTCCTTATCCAATCTGAATCAATTTCTACAATACGGCACGCGCTGACTTGCTGCAAGTTTAAGCATCTGCGGCATTTTTTCCATTGGCATGTCATTGACATCAATGAGATTGTCATTCACAAGCAAGCATGGCTTGAGTTTTCCATCCGCAGTTACCCTCAACCTGTTACAGTTTGCACAGAATTCGGAATTATCAACCGGACGTACAAGTTCAACTTCCGCACCATCAATGATATATTTTTTCCTGCGGTGCATGGTCCTGATGCGCACCTCATCAGCGCGTGCGGTCAGATCGTCTTCAACAGAATTTGCATCTATATGGTACTGAGAAACATCATTAAAATCCATGAGCTCAATGAGTTGTAAAATTACCTGACCATCGTACGTTCGCGTAAAATCAAGCATGTCATATATCTCATTATCATTAATTCCTTTAAGGAGTACCATGTTCAACTTTACAGGCGTAAGCCCTGCATCGACTGCACTATGAACCCCATCAAGAACACCGTCCAACATATTCTGGCTGCTGTTAGTGATAAACTTGTATTTTTTTGGATCAAGTGAATCAAGACTTATATTTACGCGGTCAAGCCCGGCATCTTTTAGATCCTGCGCACGTTCTTTTAACAATGTACCATTCGTTGTTGCGGACACATCCCGCAGTTTTGGGAGTGAAGACAGAATATGTTCAAAATCCTTACGTATAAGCGGCTCACCACCAGAGAACTTTACCTTATTCACACCCATCTCAGATGCTGCATGAACAATGTTTGAAATCGTCTCAACAGACATCTCGCCCCTGCTGTTTGTATAACCCTCATGGTGACAATAAATACAATCATAGTTGCAGCGGTTTGTGATAGATATTCGAAGACTCGTGACCGTGCGTCCAAATAAGTCAGTGAGAGTATTTGATACATTGGTTACCAGAGGGGAGTTCATGACTGTGTACACACGCGATATTTATTTAACTATTTTGAATTGCCTTGCAGACTGCAATATTATAAAATCACATGATATATATCAAATAAATCTAATTACATAATGTAAACATAAAATAATTACTATGACTAAAGCAATACTCATCGCAGGAACACATAGTGGTGTTGGAAAAACTACAGTAGCCATGGGAATTATGGCAGCCCTTACGAACCGTAAGTATAAGGTACAGCCCTACAAGGTCGGACCCGACTACATAGACCCGACCCACCACACAGTCATTTGTAATGCCTCATCACGAAACCTTGACACATTCATGATGGGAATTGACGGTGTGCGCGAGACGTTCGCACGCACATGCGGAAATGCGGATATTTCGGTTATTGAGGGAGTTATGGGTCTGTTCGATGGTGTGGATTCCACAGAAATTGCCAGTTCCGCCCATGTTGCGAAAACACTGGACATCCCCGTAATACTTGTGATCAACGTTCATGGGATGTCACGAAGTGCTGCTGCGATCATAAAAGGTTTCTCGGAATATGACAAAAATGTGAACGTCGCAGGCGTTATCTTGAATCAGGTTGGAAGCGAGCGACATGCACGCCTGCTAAGGGATGCACTCACGGACATACCAATTATCGGAACACTGCCGCGAAACAAAGACCTGACAGTCCCATCGCGCCATCTCGGACTCCACATGGCATCCGAAAATGAATACGACACCAGCGCCCTTGCAGAGTTCATAGAAGCAAATATCAACCTTGATGCAGTAATATCGGTCGCTGAAACCTCGCGCGCGCCCGAACCTGCCCTGCAGCCAAATAACCCTGCTGCGCCGGATGTGAAGATTGGCGTAGCACTTGACAGTGCTTTTTGTTTCTACTATCAGGACATGTTCGATTCGATCGAACGTCACGGCGCACAAATCAAATTTTTCAGCCCGCTAAGTGGTGAATTGCCTGATGTTGACGGCATCTATTTCGGAGGTGGATACCCCGAACTTCATATCGAACAACTCGAAAAGTCAAAAACCACGCACCACATCAAGCAACTTGCTGCTGACGGCATGCCGATATATGGCGAATGCGGAGGATTACAGTATCTTTGCAGTTCATACGAGATAGAGGGAAAAACATACCGCATGGCTGATGTGTTTTCTGCAGAGACCAGGCAGACCGGTAGATTCCAGGCTCTCGGATACACCGAAGCACGCGCGCGGGATGGCATGGCATTTGCCAGGGGGACGATCAGGGGGCACGAGTTCCATTATTCGCTCACAGAATGTGCGCGCGACAGCAGGTTTGCATACGAGATGCTGCGCGGAAAGGGGATCGAGAACAGAATGGACGGTATTGTCGAGCATAACGCGATGGCAAGTTACATGCATGCGCATCCTGCCACGTTTCCTGTTGGGAGATTTGTTGATGTGTGCAGGAAATATGGGCGCCGATAAGTGAAAAATACTATTTCTGTTCCGGATCTACAACCTTATCCTGAACTTTTACTTTCCCCTCATCCCTTTTCTTGACCCACAACTTCATGCTGTAATATCTCAATGGATGTCTTATGCGCTTGCACAACTCATCCTCACCATAGCAGTTTCCGTAGGTTTTCATAGTAGCGCATGCGGGGGGCTTATAAGTTGTGCCGGATGAGCCTGATATGTGCTCGATCTGGTAGCGCGTCTTTTCAACATCAAAATCAGGTGAGACGTTGAACATGTTTATGATATCATCCACAGTCATCCCAACTGTCAGCAAGAACGAGGTCATGGCAAACCGCATGGAATGCGCAAGGTTGACACCTGCCATGGTATTCGCAATGGCATGGGCAATACATGGAGGGAACAGTTCGCGCTCAACAGCCTCAAAATCGCCGGCACCATACTCGGTTTTACGTTTATCAAGAATCTCCTTGATCTCATCAAGATACGGTGCGCAGAGATCACATATCTCTTTCGGGACGTCGATTGGTAATGAGTCATGAATGCGCGCGCGCACAACTTCCTGTAAAAGACGCGCAAACTCTTCCTTTGCGATGCGCACATTCCCATTGTCAAGTTTACGGTTTACCAATTTCCATTTCAGGTCCTTCATTGAACTGGCAAGTTTGATATAATCTGTGAAATTGATGTCAAAATAAGAATCCGACGGCCTGGCATCCATACCAAAATCATTTCCAAGATCACGTAAGAACTCGACATCACGGGTTTTTAGCAGTGTATATGCAGCCACTGCTTCTGCAAGTGAATAACGGCGGGTTAAAAAAGGATCGTCAATGCAAGAAACAAGTATTCTTGCAAAAGGGTATGACAATAATTCATTCAATATAGGTACTTTGTCGGAATTTGTAAAAAATGGTTTTTCAATGGCTCCTACTATTGATTGTATCACTCGTTCCTTGCCGCGAATACGTGCGGAGTCCAATGAGCGTTCTATTATTAACCGATCAAGAGAAAAACCGAGGCTACCAACATGATCGGATGCCTCTGAAATAAATGGAAATAATGCAAGGTCTCTGTCATCCATACCCTTAATCTGACTCGATCCTTGGTGCTAACAGGTATCCAACTTTTCCATCGCTGTTCGGAATTGTAAAATTGATCTTTAACGGGAAATCCATTCCAAGGGACAGAGTCACTTCATTGGACTTTGAAGCTGGTTTTACGATATCTGAAAGGTAATCCAGGGAGAACAAGGAACGTGCATTTCCAGGTTTGAGATCGATTAACTGATCACGTGGCATATCAAGCCTCACGCGGTCAGTGTCGCCTTCTGCTTCCATGAAAAAGAGATCCCCTTCAACAACAAGTAACATATGGTCACTGACCTTTTCCGCAGCTTTTACAGCCTTTCGCAGGTCAATACCATTAAGAACAACTTCTGCAGGCAACTCTAACTGTGGGATCTTTGGTTCAGCGCGGATCGTTGACGGGTCAAGCAATGAAATTGTATACGCTAGCCCCCCGATCTGTAATGAGAGTTTTTGTGACAGTTCATCAAGTTCCATCAAAACCTTTTCGTTTTTATCAACCACACCTAAAATATCGGTGATTTTGGTAAGGTCTATCCCGATCTCGGAATCATCAGCTTCAAACCCATCAAATGCACTGGCTGGCAGATCAAAACTGACCATTGCAACGTTTGCAGGATCCACAGCCCTTACTGCGATTCCTTCCGGGGATATTCTGAATCTTGCCTCATCAACAAGTACCGATAGTGATTCGATTGAATCCTTTAGAAGATTTGCATCAATTGTTGCCTTGAACATGTAAATTCTCCGTCAAATAATTTGAATTTCAACTTCATTATATCCATTAAGTTATATAAGTTTCCTTGTTTGAATCAACTTGCCGATGCCATTTGCAAATGGTCTTAGTCGTATTCACGCCATGTTGTACTACACTTGACGCATTTTAAAAAACGTGTTTCCGACTCATCGGCCGATCTGAGTTGCCGCAACCACCAGTATGCAACATTGTGCCCGCATTCCGGACACCGTATTTGCGTCGTTGGGAGACCTTGGATTTCGTTACTATCAAGAACTATTACCTCACGTTCATCTCGCTTGGTTTTAGAAATAAGTGCTTCGCTTTCCTCCGTTTTATCCAGCAAATGACCGCATTTCTTACATTTCAATACGCCTTGGACCGGAAACATCATACTTTTACATTTTGGACAAAATTGCATCAATATCATCTCTTGAATTATCTATAATCATATTATGGTCAAACGCCATTCGTGGCAGATCTGTAATATCGAAAAGTCCTACATCCTCTGCATCTGAATCGGCTTTTGGTTCACCTTCTCCGGATGCAAGATAACACACTGACACTGTGTGCCCTCGCGGGTCGCGCAATGGGTCAGAGTATACACCAAGTAATTTAATTATATCTATTGAAAGACCCGTTTCCTCATGCACTTCGCGCACAGTCGCCTCTTCAGTAGTCTCGCCAATCTCTACAAAACCTCCGGGCAACGCAAAGTTGCCCTTAAAGGGAGGGTTCTTCCTCTTTATGAGTACAATCTTACCATTTAAGATTATTACGGCATCAACAGTCAATTTAGGGGTAATAGGGACCATTTGAACAAAACCTTTATACGAATCATATATAATATAGAGGTACCTATTAAAAGGTGTTTAAAAAATGATTGAAAATATACTTTGGATAGCAGTTACGTTAATGGTCATATCCTCAATTATACCAAAACGCCAGACAATCCGTAATTTGATTGGCGGACTCGGATGGGGATTTTTTTCCATGCATTGGGCTTACCAGCCAATTCATTATCTTGGGATCAACGATTATGCCAATGTAGTCTTAACACTTGTAGTTGCGGCATTTTGCCTGGTGTTAGCACACTCAATGATAAAAGAATATAAACAAAATGTTAAAACGAACCCTGACAATTCCAATCCGAACAATGTCACCTCAATGGCAACCAGTGCAACCGCAATTGGAGCACTGTTCTATTTCCCTTTTGCACAGATGCCCACGATGAATACGTGGATCATCACTGAGGTCACAGATCAGGTCATGTGGATGCTTGACCTATTTAGCAGATCGGCAGTGCGTGAATCATGGGATATAATATCACTTAATGGATATAAAGTTCAGATCATATTAGCCTGCACTGCAATTGAGAGCATCGCATTGTTCACAGGTTTGATAATTTCTGTCAATGCACCTACAAAACGCCTTGCATCTGCTTTTTTAGTATCTGTACCAGTCATATATGGACTAAATCTCATACGCGATGTATTTGTTATAATAGCATACGGAGAACAATGGTTTGGTGCTAATAGTTTCGATATTGCCCACCACATGATTGCAAAAGCAGGTTCAGGAATTGCACTCTTTTTTATAGCCTATGCAGTAATGAAGATATTACCCGAACTTTTAGATCTAATCGACGGGTTATGGAAGTTAATAAATGAACATTTACATGCTGTTGTTCAAAAGTTTACAGGGACCCATTAAATGCTAGCAAAAGGTTCTACCCCGTGGATTGTCGCAATTATTATATTCACCATAGTAAGCGGCGCTGGTGCATATTTAACTAAAGACCCATATATGGAATTTGCAGCATACATAGGAGTCATGTTTGTTTTATTTTTTTTATGGTTCTTCAGGGATCCTGAACGAAGCATAAAGATATGCAAGAATTGTATGGTTGCACCTGCTGACGGAAAAGTTATCGACATTCGAGGCAGGACTGTATGTATTTTCATGAACTTCCAAAATGTTCATGTGAACAGGATACCACTCGCCGGCACAATACGCAATGTCGAACACAAAAAGGGAGGATATATTCCTGCTTTTTATAAAGATTCCGATAGAAATGAGCGTAACATAACAATTATTGATACCGAACACGGCGATGTAAGTGTTACACAAATCGCAGGCACTGTCACGCGCAGGATTATCACATATGTGAAAGAGGGTGATATATTACAACAAGGTCAAAGGTTTGGTATGATACGTTTTGGTTCACGTGTTGATGTTACAATTCCTGAAGTGTTTGACATATCATGCAAAAAGGGAGATCGAGTCTATGGCGGAGAGACTGTGATTGCAACTAAAAACACACTCAACCAAGGTGAATAGACACCATGTTACAAAATTTAAAAATCCCCGATGTCGTTACACTTTCAAATGCACTGTTTGGTCTGGCTGCAATAGTTGTAGCATCTAATGGACGCTACGGTCTTGCATGCATCCTGTTATTAATGGCAGCCGTTGCCGATGGTGTTGATGGCTACCTTGCACGTCGACTGGGAGGCAGTGACCTTGGCGGAACGATGGATTCACTTGCAGATGTGATATCTTTTGGCGTAGCTCCTGCTTTTATTGTATATTCCGCATACAGCGCGCAGCACCTATATCTGATAAGTGCGGCAGTTAGTTTCTATGTAATATGTGGGATTCTCAGGCTTGCCAGATTCAGTTCCATACAAAAAACAGTAACTGATTTTGAAGGACTCCCCATCACAGCAGGTTCTGTTATGATCGTATCATATTTGCTCATTGATGCAAAATATATAAGTGCCTACTCAGTAGTTGCTCTTGTTGTCATACTTTCACTTCTCATGATCAGTACATTTACATATCCTAAATTCAGTAACATCCGAACCATGGCACCGGTGTCTGTTATGTTTGGGTTGGTCATTCCATCATTTTTCATAAAAATTGAGTATACTACATCGTTTTCGATGATTCTTTTTATTGCAATGGCAATATATGTGGCATCTCCCGTAGTAAAAACCAATAAAATATTCAACAAAGAGATGTGATTAAAATAAGCGGAAAAGGTGTTACTGATAGGGACAATGCATTATTCGAAGCAGGAATTAAACTTGGTGCTTTATATCATCAATTCACAGGTTCACCTGTTAATCTTAAGACCGTAAAAAGCCTTGAAAATGCGATTGCACAGAGCATTTCAGTTCAACCTTTTGTTGAAGATATATCGGTTTCGATCAATCGCGATATGGTGCGCTCAAACTTGAATAATGAATTCGGATACTGTGAACTTGAGGGGTGCATGCTTGATGTCAGGATCGATGTTCATTATGGTTTGGCGAAAGTGCGGGTTGCGCTTGAGTTTGATACTAAACTTGAGTATCCTTTGATGCGGATTTTAAGTGTAGAATAATTTTATTATTGATTATATTGCATGGTTTATGTTTTCAGAATGTCTTGGATTTGGCAGATTTTGCAACCATCTGAAGTATATGGATACGTACTAAAAATATCGATGCAAAAGCCCTATAATCATAGGCAAAATACCGCCGCCGAAACTAATCCTTAAACCGCATCGAATCCTTCAACAACCATCTCATTCTGCCATCGCATCCCAATAGTAACCCTGACCAGCGACTCTCCTGCATCCCTGAACGAAGAACAATCCCGTACAATTATACCATTCTCAAGCAATCTCTCACACACATCCTTCGCCTTGTTTGGTGCTACATTCACCATCACAAAATTCGCCTGCGAATTATATACCTCAAATGGAATATATTCCTTCAGATATTCACGCCCCAATCGTACAAGCTCGATACTCTTTTCCAGATGATCCACATCCGAAAGTGCAGCCACACCTGCAACAATCGCGGACCCACTAACATTGAACGGTGTCGCAGCTCTCATATACTCTGACTTCAGCCACTGTGGCATGATCCCATAACCGATGCGCAGGCCTGCCAGACCAAACGCCTTTGAAAACGTTCTGCCGATTATTATATTATCATACTCATTCACAAGATGCGCAAGATTGCTGTCTGCAAATTCCACATACGCCTCATCAACAAACACAAGACCGCGCGTAGATTCTGCAATCGCACGTATATCTTCTTCCGGCACCAAATTTCCGGAAGGGTTGTTTGGGGAACATAAAAATATCACCTTGGTACGTGATGATACCGCTTCGAGTATCGCTTCAACACCCACTGCATAATCCTCATTGCGCTTAACGAACACAGGAGTAGCACCATTCGCCCGCGCCGAAATCTCATAATATGAAAACGTCGGTGTAGGGATTATCACCTCATCTCCGCGTGCGATAATAAGCCGCATCAATCCGTCAATAAGTCCATCCATTCCGGGCCCGGATGCAACAATATTGCTTGTGGGAAATCCGGTGTATAAAGATAACGTATCAACCAATTCACCAGCATCCGCTGACGGATAGATACTCACCTGCGACGCATGCTTGATAAGCGCTTCAACCGCCATTGGAGGCGGGCCAAGAGGATTTTCGTTCGAGCCTAACTTTATTATCGAATCCGGATCAAGTCCATACGCACATGCAATGTCATCAATTGACTTTCCGGGCACATATTTCTTGATGTCAAAAATCTCTTCCTTGATAAGATCAAGCCTGCTCAATGATATTCACCACCGTATCGATCTGTTCCTTAGTTATCACAAGCGGCGGTGCAATGCGTATCACAAAGTCTGATGTGCAATTTAATAGCACACCATGCTCACGTGCATAATTAAC
>JAHYJJ010000007.1:0-24582 GCA_019429165.1 Methanosarcinaceae archaeon
CGGCATTTTTCCCATGACATGCTACGAACCGAATGTGCTTCCCGATCTGCAATACCTACAAATGCATCGCCACCCATCTGCTGGTGCCAGATGATCTCTTCCATTACCATCTTGCCTCCAAGATGTACTTTTCCTGATGGCATAAAGCCACTCATGACCGAAAACGGTTTGTTGTTCTGCATTGCATCTGTGATAAGATCGTAACTTCGATGACCGAATATCACATTTCTTCGCATATACTTGTGTGGTTTAGCAATATCAGAAATTACCGTATCAAATGCCTGTATTCCAAATTCATCGAACAATTTGGAATAATCGTCAATATTCACTGCGCCCCATGGGTCAAGTTTCACATTCATACAGTTCCTCAATGACTTTTACTTTATAATTACTTATATGCAATAGCAACTAAAATCAACCATAAAAACACGTAAATGTATGTAAATGTTCGCATGTATCGCCGTTAAGATAACCTTGAAATACAAGTATAAACAATAGTTTATTGTCTACATACAATTCAATATTATATAGGAGGGCTTTATTGTGACGGATAGGAAGTACATAATTAAAACAAAATGTCGAAAAGACGAGAATGGAGATATAAAATCGGATACATGGATTACCACCTCAAAATTACTTGAAGTGGAAGGACATACCCACTACATTGTATTCTACCCTACCGAGGGTGACGCCGTAGGTAAAAAGCATTACTTACCACTTACCAATATTCATTCAGTTAGAGAAATGTAATTGATCTTGCATATCAATGCAAGATTTCGGTTTCGTTTTTCTATCTTTCTATTTTTTCAACATCTCAAAATCATACGGCACTTTCGCATCTTCCGGTATCCTGGACACCAATTCCAAAAAGTTCGGATCGTGCATCAAACAAACATGCCTCTCGCCCTTGAACTGTGGATATGAACGAATTTTATCCCATATACTCTTGAGCGACTCATTCTCAATATTGCCATACTCAAACGGCAAGTAAGGGCACGGTTTTACAGAACCGTCAACACAAACATGCACCCATCGCTGCCCTGCCATACAACCCAGCATCTCGCCCTCAAAGAATGTATTGGAAAATATCCTTGGTCCGCCTTTTGTAGAATTTACCCTATGATACATATCAAGTATCGTCTTTCGATCAGTATCTGAGAGTATCGCATCCCCAATCTTTTTCGGTACAGATTCCCACAAAGAGAACTCATGTACCCCCAATTCCGATGCCAATTCATACATTGCAGGTAGTTCACCAATCCTATCAGGCGCAACATGCGTGGTCATCGTAACCAGCAGACCGGCATCGAGACCGTATTTGATCGCTGCAGTCGCTTTCTCATATGCACCATCAAGCCGCCGTACTGAATCGTGTTTTTTAGGGTCGGTTGAATAGATACTAACCAGCAAACTGTGAAGTCCGGAATCTTTTAGCCGCTTTGCGACTTGTGGTGTGATCTCTGTCCCGGGTGTGAAGATATTCACAATTGCACGATCCTTGTCAACGTACTCTATTAGTTCAAATATCTCTTCCCGCAAGAGGGGGTCGCCTTCAGTAAATGTAATGATAAATGCACCCATGTCCAGTGCTTCATCGATCGCGCGTTTGATGGCATCAATATCCATATCCCCTTCACCACCGCTTACCACACAGTGTTCACAATTGCACTTGCATTCGCGCGTGATCTCAAACGATGCAGTCTCGGGAACATACTTCCCAAGTGCGATCTGGACTTCTGCATAAAGAAGTCTTTTGAATGCCTTGCTCGGAATAGGGGGGAGCCATGTTGATGCAATTACTCGTTCCCCTTCGACCAGTGCCGGTTTCTCATACTTGAGACGAGTGTTTATCTTGTTCAGGAAGGGAGTGCACACAGCACGCAAATTACCTGATGCATTCAACTGTAGGATACCATCCGGATGTTTCGAGTTTATATTTATTGACAAGCCAGGTATCGTAAAAATGGTGATATCTGTATCATCAACTGAAGCATCGGTTTTCACGTAATATACCTCTTAATTAAAAAAATGTTGATTCGAATACATCCGCCTCTTTACCGATGACAGTCTCAAACGGATACACAACTATACCCTCATCTGTGATTGCATATGGATGCATAATTTCATCGTGCTTTACACCACGCATTTTAATTATCTCGATAGCACGAACACGATTTCCACCAACTCTTGACACATGTAAACGAATAACACCTTCCGACAAGTATTCCTCCACACTGAAATCCTCCAGATTGTTGTGCAGTTCACTTGTTATCAGTGTTGTACAATCGAAATTCTCCAGATTCTTGATGAATTCCATTATCATGTGTCTGACAGTTGTTTCATCAGATGATATCTTAAGAGACGTAATGGAATCAATGAAAAGACACTTTGCACAAATTTCATTTACCTGTGCAAATATCTGATTCAGAAGATTCTCAATCGTTGCGATTTCCACATCAGTAATCCCATCTGCCGGAACAGATTCTTTTATATACCGCCCAAATGCGATTGGATTTGCACGGATTATCCGCAACTTATTCTCTTTTATTGGTCGTTCAAGGTCCCAGTTATGCCGCCACATGTTTCTGATAATACGTGCCGGTGACTCTTCCAATGTAACATATACCCCGGGATCACTGTAATTTTTGATCCCATCATACAAAAACTGTATTCCAAAAGTGGACTTCCCTGCACCCGGACCACCGGTTAGCAGAATAACATCATTCTCGATAAATCCGCCTTCTATAAGTTCATTAAGTCCGGGAATTGCAGTTGGTACGCGAGTCACGAAAAATCCTTATTTTATGCCCAATATCATAATCAAACCATTTAATATGTATACATTAAATTATTATGCATATAAAATATGTTTAATATAATAAAAACGTGAGGGTTTTGACCAGACCCTCTTTAAAAATCAGGATACTTTTTGGGCAAATGCAAGAGTACCGCTTATACGGTTTATCTTGATCGTTACAACATCACCCTTTACGGCACCAGGTACAAATATTGTGAACTTTGCAAGTTTGGCTATTCCATCGCCTTTGGAACCAACCGCATCAATCCTGACCTCATATTCCTGACCTTCTTCAACAGCATCACGAGGTGCTGAAGCAACAGCTCTTCTCTTCTTAACAGGCCTGTGTGCACCGCATGCAGAACATTTGAGTACCAGTACTCTATTATCCTTAACGAGTTGAGTATCCGGGCGGAAACATTCGGAGCACATCACATACTCTTCCACATAAGACTCAATGTTTGATTTCATCAATTCTTTAGGGAATCTTCCCTGAAATATTGCACGTCCGCCTTCCAGTTTGCCAGCTGTACCCATTTCACGGGTAAGGAATTTCATAAGATGGTCTGCATCTCGGTTCAACACATCTACTATATTGCTGAAATTATCCAAAATTGTGGTCTTGCCCTCTATAAAAATTTTGGGCTCAGGTATTACGAAACGGGCATCCGTAGTTTCCATATCCGGCAAATTTTTGATTGCACGGTCCAATAGTGCTTCGTAATCATCCATTATTCACAGCCTCCGATAACTCATTAATTAAAGATTATTACTTAAAGGACCAGTTCTTGGCCCTTATCAACAACAATTCGAACAGGTGTTGGTAATTTCTGTCCTGCCCTCCACATTGAATTTTTTGCTGCTTCAAAATGTTCCTTGTTAACAGAGACCGTAAATATCTTCTGGCCAACACTAACTCGTGCTGCAGTTGATACATTCTTACCGTATGCTCCTCGCATACCACTTGATACACGGTCAGCACCCGCGCCAGTTGCCTGTTTGTTCTCTCTCAATACTTCGTGAGGATATACACGCAACTTTAGATGGAAACCTGCACGACCTGCTGCAGTTGTCAGTGCCCTGTTTGCAGTAATACGTGCAGCTTCGAGTGCTGTGTGACGTATCTGGCATCTTTCATCTACAACTAAAGTTACCTTGATTGGGAAATCTGCTGTCTTGTTACCCATATCGTAGTGAATGACCTGACTGCCGGGCACACCGCCCATGTATTTTCGTCTTGTGAATGAGCGCTGTTTTACGTTTCTGTACATACTTGCTGGTTTTCGTACCATGAAATTAAGCCTCCTTGAATTAGTAGTGGAATTTAATAGAAAAAACCGACATCAATCGTTGCCATCTGATGCATTTGATCTAATAAATGATGTGTTATTTGAATTTTTAAAGTTAGATTGTTCGATATATACTCGACTAAAATATATATCAAACACAGTTTTACCCCTAATTACCTATGGGTTTATAAGTCTTATCAGTAAAACCCTCATCGTTTTTCAAAAATGCAGACAACAGTCCAAAACATCCAGAAAGCATCATATTTCCAAACGGTGCCGCAAAATGCAACTTTGCCCATAATTCCGTGTTTTTAAGGGACTCCGCACCGTTTTGCAAAACACCACGTTTTGGCCCGGTCACCATCACAGACCGTATCGCATCAAAATCTAACGTATCACCGATGTAACACCCATGCCCGCCATCATTGAACACCTCATCAAATGTAAGTGTACCCTTTGCAAGTCTGATTATATGATCCTGCAACTTTTCAAAATTCATACTTGAAGTATGATGCTCAAATAATGCCCTTATCCGATCACCAACAACGAGTGCACCAATTGTGTGGCCATTCCCTATATTCACAACAATTGACGGTTGCTCTGCCGCAGTGTCCAAAAGCGCACCAAATATCGCAGCCGGCCCGGTATCCATGAACACCACACTTTCCTTATCCGTATCCCCATTACCATTACCATTACCATTACCAACAAAATAACCACCATCAAGTGTATCAAATGCAGACTTAATTCGAGTCAGGTACGGAGGGATGTCACCACCATGATATGTAAAAAGGTCAAGATCTCCTCCTTTTTTAATCTGCTCTTCAAAATGCCTGAACCTTCCTATCCGATTACTCTCATCCGGGGAATCGCCATGATCCTGAAGCGCAACAGCAAATCTGATCTGTTCATCGGCATCCAAATCTAAATGTAAGTCTAAATGTAAGTCTAAACCTGAACCTACATTCACCCCAAACTGTGAAAGTGCACCAAATATAGCAGATGTATCAATATCCTGTAACTCGATTTTTAAAACATCATCCGGCAAGGAACCCATATCCTGCTCATCAATAAGCATAACACCCATTGAACGCACCATCTCAAGATTGTCATTGATCGTAAGTGCAGCATTTTTTGTAGAATATATTAGAAAACCTTTGCCAATGTGTTTTTTTATCGCGCGGACACATGGCCCACCCCCCATGATACCACCGGTTAATACAATATCCCTGCCCTCATCAGTTGCCCTCTGGATCCTGTCTGCAATTATAACAGTAGGTGAAGGCATCACCATGATCAAGCTGTTCTCCACCTCTTTTTTTGTATCATACAGCAGAATATCCTGCGTTCCGGTCCCAATATCTATTGCCAGTACTTTCATAGTTAAAATCGTATGATTCATATACCGACTGATGTATAAATACTTCGTATGAATACATCCACCAATAATAGCACTCATCAACATAAGAAAAATACACACGGACCATACAATTTTTTCCTTGTGACGATATCAACATCAAGAGCAGAAAAATATGGCAAGGTAAATGGAACTGTTGCAAACCCTGAAGATACAGATGATATGTCAGGACAGGTTATGAGAGACATTATTACACAAAATGGACACCGTGTCGTGAAATATTCACTAATAAGCGATGAATTGAATCAAATACAAGATACTGTAAGATCTGCAACTGAAACTGACACAGACATAATAATCACAAGCGGTGGCACTGGGCTTGCATTAAGAGATATCACCATTGAATCCATTATACCAATGCTTGACAAGGAAATGCCAGGTTTTGGGGAACTTTTCAGGTACAAGAGCATCCAGCAGATCGGTACATCAGTGATATTGACACGGGCAATTGCAGGGGTAATAAAGAACAAGGCAATATTCTGCCTCCCGGGTTCCCCCAATGCTGTAAGGCTGGCACTTGATGAGATAATTATTCCAGAAGCCGGACATATCATTAAGCACACAAAAGAGTGATCGAAATGTGCCATGCAGATGGTTTAATGTTAATATTGTTTTTATATAATAAAGTATAATGTATTATATACTGAAATAGAATTAAATAATTTATTTGATTATAAAATTATATTTGGATATTTATTAATATATGTATTATCACATTAATTTGCACACAAGAGGAATAATAAAATGTCAGGATATTCACTGGGCATTAAGGAAATCGATGACCTCATAGGTAAAATCAGAGGGGGAAGTAATATAATGATGATAGGGCCCCCCATGAGCAATAAGGATGAAATTATAAACATCACAATATACAATGGTATAAAAGACAATAATGCAGCGATCGTTGTATCTACCCGTGAACCCGGAGAACGTGTTTTTAATTGGTTCAAAGAGAATAAACTGGACATCTCTAATGCAAATATAGGAATTGTGGACTGTGTCACAAAAACACTTGGGATGGGTGTTGCTGACACTGAAAACATAAAACGTGCTTCAAGTCCTGTTGACCTTACCGGAATTGGCGTCAAGATCAGTCAGTTCTTTGAACAATTCCTGATGAAAAAGAACATAGCGAATACAAGATTGTGCATCAATTCCCTTTCTACCATCTTGATGTATTCCAATATCCAGACAGTTTTCAGGTTCCTTCATGTTTTTACAGGACGTGTGAAAGCCGCAAATGCACTCGGAATATATGTTGTTGAGGATGGGATGCACGATCCACAGGTCATAGCCACTTTAAAACAACTTTTTGATGGAATGATCGAGATCAAAGCAAGTGGAGATGGGTATGCAATAAGAGTTGTGGGATTTACTCCAAAACCAACACCATGGTTCAATTATGAAATGAATGGAATGAATTTGATTATGCAGAAGAGTGTTTGACCATGATAGAAACAGGTATTATTAAACTGGATGATTATCTTATGGGAGGAATTCCAAACGGAAAATCACTCATATATTACATTCACCCGGGTGTGGAAGGTAATGTATTCGGCATGCAGACATTATATCACAACCTTGCAGCCGGCATGAAATGTGTATTCGTTGCGTCAAGTTCAGACCCAACAATGATAATAGATGCATTCAAAGAATTTGGATGGAACCTTGAAACATATTGCGAGAATCTTATCATTGTAGATGCATATTCAGGTTTGGTCGGGGCAACCTCTAATGAAAAATACATTGTTGGAGATCCAGAAAATATAGATTCACTAAATGAGACCATTGAGAAAGTGATTGAAGAACTCGATGATAAATCTGTTATCATGTTTGAGTCGCTATCGACCATAATGGACCTTTGCGGAGAACAGAAAACACTCGATGCAATTAAAAACTGGAACACATACGGTATGCTTTACGAACATGTTTTGCTCTATAATTTCACTGCGTGGCCTTATGAACCAGAGACGCTTGAACATATAAAGCACAATCTCTTTGATGCAGTTATAACCGTGGGCGGTATTGCCGAAAGGGTCATATTCGGACAGTATTTCGGTGTGCTGAAAGCAGAATGGAGTGACGTTGGACTTAAATCCATGTTGTTCAGGGTACTTCGACCTGGCGGAATAAGGATATATATTCCAAAGATCGTTGTTACAGGTCCTTTCGATGCTGGAAAATCCACTTTTGTACACGCACTTTCAACACGTGCGGTTTCTGTGGACAGAATAGGAACAACAGTTGCACTTGACCACGGACATGTTGATTATAAGGGATTCAGTGCCGATATATTCGGAACTCCCGGGCAAGAACGGTTCGACCCTATTATTAAGATGCTTAGTGGAGAAGCCATGGGAATATTCCTTGTTGTTGATTCCACTAACACAAAGGATTTTGTACGGGCAAAACAAATGCTTGAGATCACAAAAGCATACGGATTGCCCCTTGTTATAATTGCAAACAAGCAGGACAAAAGTGATGCACTTAAACCTGAGGAAATACGCAAACATTTCAACATACCAGATAGTGTAAAGATACTGCCAGCGATTGCCGACAAAGGCGTGGGAGTCTTTGAAGCGTTTGAAAGTCTTGTAAATAAGATTACGGAGGTGACATAATATGACTGACGTAATTAGCATGCTTAATAAGATCCTTGACGATACCAAAAAGGTCGGTGGCGTGGAATCAGCAGTTATTGTAAGCCGGGATGGTCTGCTTATAACATCTAATTTCCCATCAAGTGGTAGTACAAGGGCTGAAACGTTTGCAGCAATGTCTGCTACAATGCTCGGTGCAGCAGAAACAGCTACAACCGAACTTGGAAAAGGCATACCTGACAGAGTGATCGTAGAGTCAGAACATGGAAAACTCATTGCTACTGGAGCAGGACCAAAAGCACTACTCGTCGTATTAACCAAGCCCGATGCTGGCCTTGGCCTCATACTTGTAGAACTTGAAAAAGCCGCTGAGAAGATCAAAAAGATACTCTGATGTAGAAAATACATTTATCTGCATTGAGGTAAAATTTCAGCAATTTTTTTGATTATAAATATACCGATACAAATATGTATATTTGATACGATGAATCATAGATATATCATTATGTGGGAAATACAATGGATAAAGATAAATTATACAAACTCAAGTCTGAAGCTGTTCAACTAAAACCGATAATTAACATCGGAAAGAACGGAATAACAGATGCTGTCGTGGAAGAACTAAAAAAACAGGTTAAAGCAAACCGTTTAGTTAAAGTAAGGATGCTAAAAAGTACAGGCGTGGATTCCAAAACACTCGCACAGCAACTTGCAGATGCCACCAAAACCACACTGATCGAGGTTCGTGGTAGTACTGTAGTGCTTTACAGATAAGGAATGGATCGTTTTTAAAAATGAAATGTAACAACCTGAAAAACGTTTACAATACTCTTCTTAATGAATTTGGCCATCAGAACTGGTGGCCTGCTGATACCTCTTTTGAAGTGGTCATCGGTGCCGTCCTTACACAACAGACCAAATGGACCAATGTTGAGCAAGCAATATCAAATCTCAAGGAACACGGATTACTGGAACCTGATACCCTCGCACAAGCAGATGTTGAATTGATCGAAGAACTTGTCCATTGCTGTGGTTTCTATCGACAAAAGGCATCCCGCCTGAACAATATTGCAAAATATTTTGCTGATATTGGTATTGAGAACGTGTTTAATGCGCCTACCGACAAACTAAGGGATGATATGTTATCCCTTAATGGCGTGGGAAATGAAACTGCGGACAGCATAGTGCTTTATGCTGCAAACAAACCAAAATTCGTGATCGATGCATACACCACCCGCATCATGGACTGCCTTGGAATAAATGGAAACTATATAAAGTTGCAAGAACTCTTTGAAAAGGAATTACCAGTAAATGTTGACCTGTATAAAGAATACCATGCACTTATCGTTGAATACGCAAAAACATACTGCGGCAAGAAACGCTGTGCTGAGTGTCTGCTGATATCGGTTGCTGCAAAAGTGTAAATTGGAGACAAAGAAAAATGGACATTGATACATATTTAAAAATTCGTGATTCACTTAATTCCTCAGAAGATGTTGAACATGTTTCAAAGGATATCGCCCAGCCTGTTGGAGTGATCACGGCAATACTCAGTCAAAAGGTCGTTTCAAATGTGAAAAAGACACACGGGCGTATCAAGAGTAAAAGCAAGAGACATCTTCTCGAATGGAATAGAGGAGATACCATTCTTAATATTGCAAACCGGAATGAGATCCCTGCTACACTTATGGCATCTATAATATTGAAAGAGATGGGGCACTCAAAAAAATACATTAATGAGATGTTCAATGATCCAACCAATATCCAGGAAAAACGCCTTAAAGATGAGATTGTACAGGCACTCAACTCAGACTATTTCTTCTCCCCCCAGGCCCACCAAATACAAACTGAAAAAGGAAAAATGGGTGAAAATGTTATTGAAAAGTGGCTGAATGACAACAACATTAAGTACCGAAACGAAAACGATCTTCGTGATAGTGGTGCAACCAAAACACCGGATTGTGTGCTCAATGAACCCCTCAACATTGATGGTACGGAAGTTTCATGGATAGAAAGTAAAGCACTTTTTGGTGACGAAGCAGAACATAAACACTATTCCAAAAAGCAATTCAAATACTACGAAGAAGAATACGGGCAGGGAATGGTAGTTTACTGGTATGGTTATCTGGATTCACTTACTCTTGACGGACACTTAATTAAAAATTATGAGTTCTTTGACGAGAACTCAGATGATGTAAAGACACTTTTGGATCTTGGATGTTGCTGGTAATTTGGTATGAAACTACCCTCATTTTATTGCCCGTGGGTGTCCCGAAGGGTCATGAATGTTTATTTCTAAACTCACATCGCAGATATGCTTGATGTATTCGTGACCGGATCTTTCTCAACCACAAATACATGATCAGCCGAATCGATCAACGATTCGTCGTGCGATACGATAAGTATTTGCCCCACACCGATATCGCGCATCATATCAATGAGTTTTATCAATTGCTGGATGTGTCCCCGATCTAAAAACACAGTCGGCTCATCCAGTATTAAGGGTGGCAGAGCCGTGCTGCGCGATATACCACCAACACCGAGTGACAACAGGCGATATATTGCACACCGCAATACCAGATTGAATATAGCACGTTCACCGCCGCTCAAGAGTTTTGGTTCAAGTGTCGTTCCATCCTTCTCATACACTGTAAGATTATATTCCGAATCAAGTTTGATATGAGAATAAGCATTATTTGTATACATGAACGAGAACATCTCATTGAGCACCGCATCCAGCGCACCTATGTTTCGCGAACGAAGGTCTGCACGTATGCGCATGTACATGTTCTCAAGAGCCTCGGCATCCATATATACTGCATGCAGGTAATCCGACTTGTTCTTCAATATCTTCAGGTTATTTTCGAGAGAAGACAGGCGACGAATCTCATTTTCCAGACGTCCAATATCTTTTTGCACTTCACCTTTTTCGCGGGACAAAGTCTCGATCTGACTTGCGATGTTTGTATGTGCGCTCTCAAACTGATTGTAATTTGTTTGCATTTCTTTGATGTCGATTGTGCCCATCTTTTTATCAACTTCAACAAGACGTTCCTTGCGCTCATTTATCTGGCTTTCAAACAGTCCGATCATAGTCTGGATACCAACGATCTTGCCATCGAGTTGCCTTATATTATCTTGCAATTTGTCAAGTTCCAGCATGTTTTCCTGAATCTTTTTAGCAATACTGAGGGACTCTTTGGCTTTTAAGTGCACTTTAATTGCAACGTTTTCCTCTTCTTTTAATTCCAATATCCCTCTCTCAAGCTCTTCAATCGCTAACAAAAGCCCAGACTTGCGCCCCTCAAGTTCACCGACCTTTTTCTTTTCATCAACGATCCTTATATTATAATCAGCAATTGATTTATTGGAAGTTTCAACCTTACTTCGAATAAGTTCAATATCCCTGATGCAATCGGCAATCACCTTCGCGTGTGCCTTCAAAGACCTGACACGCCCAAGTTTTTCATCAATTTCAACTTGCTTTGCCTTGACACCTGACAATTCACCATCGAACTTTAGTTTTTGTTCTTCGTCACTCGCAGTTGTCTCAACGATACTCGAACCTTTGAGATCCTGCCCACAAGTTGTACACATCCCTTTTGCCAGAAGATCTTTGCTTTTTTTGATACTTTTATCGAATCCGGCGATCAAGGTCGAAATCTCACGTTCTCTGCCATGCAACTTTTTCTGCTGGTCCACCAGCAATCCCATAATGTCATCAATACTATCCAGTTTCTCGACCGTAAATCCAAGTTTTTCAACCTCATCAACCGCCACCTGTTGCTTGCCATCCAACTCCTTCAATGATTTATCGGATTTTTCAATCTCTTTTTGCGTGAATGATACATCCGTTTTAAGTTTTTGGATATATTTTGAAATGGTAGACAGTTGTTTTTCAATATCCTTAAAAGACTCTCTTTTTTGAGCAATCCCATTTTCAAGCAATTTCCTTTTGTTTTCGATCGTGCTCACACTGTCGCGCGTGCGCCGCTCATTATCTTCCATCCCCCCAACAACAGTTTTAATGTCGCTATCACCGTCCTCAAATCCTATATCTCTTTTAAGAGCGGATGTTTTTTCTTTGGTCTCCTGTGTAGTCTTATTTTTTGACAGGATGTTATTTCGGATCGATTCGATCTCCTCAAAAGCAGCAGTTTTCTTACCATTGAACTCTGTTATCTGGGAATTAATGGAAGTCTTTGTGGTTAAAAGTGCCGAATATTCTGAAATGGTAGTATTCAACTTATCCATTTTCGACTTTGCAGCATCCTTCTTTTTACCAAGTTCATCAATGTTTGACTGAATGCGACCGGACCTCCCCCTTGACTGATTTAGTTTATCATGTGGTTTTTCGATCTCGATCTTCTCGATCTCGGTTACGATATTTTTTACCTGCCACTCAACATCCCGCTTAATTCGCCCAACACCAATACGCGCGCTGCCGGCGCGCTCGCGGTATTCCTCAAGCCTGCCAAGTTGCAGCAGGTCATCGATCATACGCTGGCGGTCCTTTGGTTTTGCATTTATCAGCACATCGATCTCACCCTGCCTGATATATACACAGTTCTTATACGCTTCCTCGTCCATGTTGAGCAATGCACGCACAGCATCGTATGTCTGTGTCGCCTGATCTACCAAAATGTCGCCATCAACCTTGAGAACCGATCCGGAACTTGAAGCACTGCCTGTTTTTGGATTGACCCGATATCCCTGCTCAACCATATAATCGCGGCCACCCTGTTCAAATTCGAGTGATATCGCAGCTTTTGTCTCACCTTTATGGATCATGTCAGCAAGTACAAAACCGGTTGACAATGTCTTACTACCAAAAAGACCGCTAAAGCAGGCTTCAAGCAGACTTGACTTGCCGCTTCCATTTACTCCCGACACAACGGTCACACCGCTGTCAAATGAAATATCAAGATTCTTGTAACTCCTGATATTCTCGACTTGCAGTCGTTTCAGTCTCACAGGTAATCCCCCAGATTATATTGCTTTGGTACAGAAGTGGTCTTTTTGGTCCCATACTTTGCTTTTTCTTCTGCAACCCCTTTGTCAGCATACTCGTTGTCAACCTTAACCACAACCTCGCCCTCAACCTCGCCCTCAACCTCGCCCCCATCTTCATCTTCGGAAATGCCCTCATCTGCATTTTCCGAATCACTCACATAGACCTCCATCGTCCCCTCACAAATTAATTCAGGAATCGATCCTTCCACTATCGCCTCAGACATTACTTTCCTCTTGATGTGTGACACCGGTTCTTTAAAATCCATGCTTTCGATCAGTTTACCAATACGCATTTCAGTCTCGTTGTCAAGTTTGCTCTTGCCAATTCGCATATCCCTTACTATTTCATCAATTACCAGACCCGCACCTGTGAGATCCATCTTCTTGATCTCCTCTTTGACTGCTTCATCCGGGTCTGAAAACGAAACACTCACCAACGCATTGTCAGCGATCTCATCACCCACGCGCATGTCCCTGATCCTTGGGACCAGAGCGCCTTGTTTTAACAAAAACTCCTCTACCTCACTGAAGGAAACTACAATATCAGTGTTTCCTGATATATCAACAAATGCCACCTTGCCCGAAACATCATGTTCCTTGATTGCGGCAAATATCGTCTCATGTGCTTTTGCATCATTATCCAGCAGCACCTCGATAAACTCAAAATCACGCGTTGATATATTGCGCCGACTAATGTCAATACCTGAATCGTTTAGTGTGATAATGTTGTATGAGCGTGTTTCACGCTCTGCAGCACTGTTACGTTCAGTGCTCCCGCAATATGTGACCCAACAGTCCCCAACCTTTGTTTTTTCATATTTATGATAATCCCCAAGCAGCATCGCATGAACTTCAAAAGGAAGCGATCGTATCACTTCTTCAGAGTCCCATTCTCCAAATGCAAACGGGTTCATTAATTGGTGCATCACAAGCAGATTATACTTGTACTCATGCATGGACTGTACCTCATCCCCTGCACTATCAAATATCGAGTAATCAAAAAGCGGTATCTTTGATTTTGCCACACTGTCAATACCATATATTGCAACCTCTTCAATCTCATAAGGCACCATGCCAAGCCGGATCGCAATCCCCATGTTCTGGAAAAGGTCTAGCCACTGTGTGTGTTGCTTGCTCTCGTGGTTCCCCACAATTGATAGAAAAGGAATTTTTGCGCCTTTGAGTTTTGTGAGGATGTTCATTGTATCCAGGATATCCTCAAGTGTGGGATTCCTTGAATCGAAAAGGTCTCCTGCATGAACAACAGCATCCATTTTCATCTCGATGGCATCACCTATGACTGACGAGAATGCATCCAAAAAATCCTGCCTGCGCACATCACTGTGGTACTGGCGATAACCGATGTGAGAGTCTGCTGTGTGGAGTATTTTTATTTCGGGAGACATGTGTGGTTCTATTATATTTTTATGAGATATAAATACAACATTAATGTCTGATATCCACTTTATGATCCCACTCATTTGGAATATGTACAACAATGATTTATACATAACTAACGAATATGTATCGATAGTAAGCAAAACACCACGGAGGAAAATAAAATGCCAAATCCACTTGAAACCATTGCAAAACTCGACCCTGACCTTATGAAACTCATAGAAAGCAACGAATCACTCGCACTTGATGATGGTGCATTGTCAAGGAAAGACAAACTCCTAATAGCGATCGCACTGGATGCGTCAAAGGGTGCCGTTCAAGGAGTATACTCATTGACATTACAGGCACTGGATGCAGGTGCTACAAAGGAAGAGATCACTGAATCGGTAAGAGTTGCCCAATATATCGGCGGAGTAAGTTGCGTCTACACAGCCGCAGCGGCTTTTAATGATATTTTTTAAAACATGTATAGAGCGAATGTGGTAACAGCCGCAGGCGGCGCGTTTCCACAACAATGATCTTTGAAGAATGCAACCCACTTTTGTTCATTGCCCCCCAACATATGAAATGTTGGGTGTTGCAATTAAGTGGATTGTATTTTTCAGTGCACGTGATGTGTAAAAATCATACTTCAAGTTGACACAAATGAAGTGAGCGTTTTCTTTATGATGGTGGGGGTGCGCCGCCTACGGCGGATTGCCTTGGCTTTGAAAATATCGAACCAAATCATTACCCAAATACATTGGGAAATATTTTTCCCACAAAACACGCTTTATATCTTTGATATTTTTGCGCGACTCATTAACCAAGAAAGAAAATCAGCAGACGGGAATTCGTGAATTGTAGTTGCAATAAACATGCCATCTCCAATATATTTGGAAACCATGATCGGTTTTCCACCATCATTTTTAAGCAATACACTGCCATCGGTTTCTGAAAAATATCCATCACATTCAATTGGCGTGTCGATGTTATCGTCTGGTATGATGGACTGCGCACCGTGCTCATCGACCTTTTGAGCAAGAGTAGAGCCGTGTTCTTGCACGTAAGTAAGTTCCATTGGCAACCAATCGTAGTGATATTCGGAAACCATTGGTCCAAACACCACAAGTATGCCGCCATTTTTCACAAATCTTTCAAATACCTTTCCGTTTCGCTCGATACCTGAGAGTATCTTCGCATAATCAGGATTTGCAAAACCTGTCGGGATAATTATGCATTTACATGAAGGTAAGAATGGAGAGCCAATTGCATGTGATAAAATGCGCTGGCATTTGAGATCATTGTCCACAAACAGTTTCTCAAAAAGCAATGGAGTATCCCATATCAGCATAACGTCTGTCATGTAAGGACGATAAGAATCCCTATATATTATTAACTTATCCTTTACAGACATGACCGTGACGACAGTAGCGACCGAAATCACATCGATATCCTGCCCCACCTGTGGTGGTTTTGAATGTATAGAACCATCAGGAAACATTCTGGATAATCTCTATACATTATACATGGCATGTAGCAGTTGTCCACCTGACCCAAAACTCAAAAAAGATGCGCCATTTAGAATTATCGAGGAGGAGGGATATGAAAACACACCATGCAACAACTGTGGAGCACACCATCTTGACATCGTTATGGCAGAAGCGCTGGCAGTGATGGTCGATCATGGATGTCGAAGCAAAGAGGCACGGCTCTTTGATGTTGGAACACCTTTGATAGCGATTGGATGTCCGCTTGCTTTTGCACCTCGCCTTAAAACTGATGACCTTATTTTAATCGCAGATAACATTGACCGGCAGGTTGCAGAAAAACTGATTGACATTCCTGAGATAAAAGGCGTAATAAAAAGAGTGGGGGCACCTTCGCAGAGCGTGGGGATATTGGACACTGACAGCGAGCCGCACACTTATGAGTTGCTCGCAGGATGCGATGTGCGGTGTGATGTAGTAGCATCAAGTTTTGGAGAACTGTGCATTTACAAAAGCCAGTCAAAGATACACATCGAATTTGGACGCGAATCGCCCGCGAAAATGCAGGTTCTTGAAAGGCTATACATGCAGGGGCGCCTGACAGGAAAAACTGTGGTCGATGGATTTTGCGGGCCCGGGACCCTTGGGCTTATGTGTGTGCTTGCAGGTGCAGAACATGTGATACTGAACGACGCATGGCGGACTGCTATTGAAAATACACTGATCAATATCGAAGCAAACAAGGACATACTGGGCGCTGGAATAAAAGTTGAAAAATATGTGGACACAACAACATTGCCGGATATTGGCGATGAACCAATCCATGTTGCACAGGCCAAAGGGTATGGCGTTGTGATCGATGTGTTCCATGGAGACTTCAGGAAACTTCTGAATTTGGAAGAAGTTGATGGTTTTGATATTTGTCTTATCGACACATACCCATCAGTTGATGCGACAGGATTCACAGGACACGATACGGCAGGACGTATGGTTATTATCTAATTTGAAAATCCGACACAAAAATATCAGGATTGGTTAATGGTCGCTATTTTAACTCTGAAGCTGACGTTTGAAGATTATCAAACTGCTTGAGTGTGTGACATCGAACTTATGTCCGTTTGCTTCAAATATATTAGAGAAAAATTGAATTAATTTTAGGATGGTTTTTTCATTCTTATAATCATGCTGAATCTTTACAGATTCATTGCCAGGTTCCAATTGTATCTCAATGTTGTTCACGATCTGTGATACAGAGAATATCCTTTTAAATAGCAACAGCAGTTCAGAAAGCGGAATGTCCGCGATCGGGTGGTTTGTCACGGTCTCGAATATGGGGATACCATCGGGCACATCACCAGCTGCAATAAACTCAAATTGGTTCTTTGGGATGGCCACCATATTGTAACCTGTTGTTTTGTAAGCATTTACAAGTTCAACCCAAAATGCTTCCTTTTTGTAGAGTTCCTTGTGAATTGAATCAAGATGGCCAAAATGTTTCATTATACCTGATGGCACCTCATCGAACACAACTGTAGACTTTTTAAAATCGATCCTTATTGATTTTGACCTACGATAAAGGTCATCAATATCCAGTTGCTTCCATTTTGCTAAAAATAATGCAATGTGTTCTGCAAAAAAATCCCTGAGATAAGAGTCACCATTTGAAAACGTAATTGTTGCAGTATCCGGATCAATAGGATCCATACAAAATATTGATACTTCTATTCCCCATCCAAATTCCTGACTGAGATTGTTGAGATATGTATCAAGTTCCATCATTGTCTGAATTGAAAATGGATTTATAAGCTCATCAACAAGTTCCTCATCTATAAGACATCCACTACTATTTTTTATTAACCACTTCAATGCCGTTCGATTTATTATGAGGTGTTCTCCGTTTTCAAGCAAGTCATCGAATCTGGTAGGGGAAGCAACAGGAGTGTTCAAAGCAACAATGGATTCTTCAATAGTCCCATGGTTTTGCAATGCAGTGGCTGTTAATTCGATCGTATCACGTATGGCTGCGCTTAGATTGCCACCATTTGCATCCATAAGTGGTTGCAATTTTTTCAAGTATTTTTCATCCAGTGATATATTCTTTCGAATTAACATATTTAATTCCATACTACTTTAGTAGTAATTGATTATACAAATGTTATTAGAGTACTACTGAGTATTAAGTGTTTCTATGTTTTAATATACGTGAAAATTGATGCAAGTATATATATTAAACTTAAATACAGAATAAACATATATTATTAGATTAAATTTAAATTAAATCATTATAAAGTAATTATTATGATAATAAAGTAATATAATCTCTTAATTGGTAGTAGTATTTTATTCACACCATCATATATATTGATGCTACTATATACATAGTGTTTGCACAACATACATATTGTTTGACATAGGGGTATGTTAAACAAGCGGGTTAGTAGAGTGGGGTATTTTTCTTATATTGTTGTACGTGAGAGTCTGCTTTCGAACAACAATGAAACGTATTCAAAATCTATTTTTTTTGTTTTTTTCAGACAACTCTGGAGTGTTTGGCATAACTTAAGTACCATAATCATTTTTTAGAAGTAATAAAACATGGAATACTGACTTCAACTTGTTGGGTTGATAATTCTGAAAGATGTGTTCAGAGAAAGGTACAAAAATAATATTTTAAGTACGAGAAAAATCTCCCTTCTCACGAACCAGAACCTTTGAATCCTTTCTCACGGGCTGCTTCATCGACTCCATTATATCAAGGTCTATTTTTTTGTCTTTGTAAAATGCAACAAAAATATTTTTATTTAGAAGCAAGATCTCGTAGTCACATAATTTGCCAATTTTTTCACATATTTTGTCACTTATTGTCTCTACTACTTTTTCGGTGAGATTCCATGCTCCTCGTTCATGGAGATCGTACACTCCCATGTCATGCTTTTTTGAAGATAGTTCCGGCTAGTCTTAATACTGCTGACCCTTGATACATAAAGTGCTCCAGGATATCCTGTATTTTTAATCCTATAATATCTATAATAAGAAACCATATTCTGGAACTTTGTTTCTTAATGTCATATAAAGAATCAACAATATTGATTTCTCATTAGATTACATATTATTTGATTGAATGAAAAGTTAAATTTCGTTACATTCAGCATAATGAGATGGCGTGATCAATATGTTTGAAACATATCTGTTTAGAATGATGAGGTTAAACAGACAATATGAACTTAATCGTGACCCAGATCGATTTGATGTATGGGATGAGATACGTAAACGCAAAGATTTTTTGGATGAATAGCTGGTCCTCCATAATCATCTGTACAATTGTACCCTCTCGTTTCCCAATATCCCCTGTACTCAGTATTCGTAAGTTCCATGCCGGTGATCCATTTCGCCCATTTGTACCCATATTTGCCTTCATGCGTCATCGTTTAACCCCTTAAATTCACTTAATGTTACTGTTTTTTAATGACTTGAAAATAAACATTCAATCATAACATATGCTTTTCTAACAATCGCCCCAAATCTCTTTAATAGATACTTCCCCTCCCACAGATATACATCTTATTATCTGAGGGGATAGTTGTTGGTATGAACAATTTTTTTAAATATGATGATAAGACTTCCAGTGCCGAATTCTATGAATATAATGACTTTTATGAAAATATGATTGCAAAATATCTACAATTCATATTGTCAACTGATGGTGAATGGTACTTGGTTATCGTGAACAATAACGATTTTGATGTAATCATCAATGTGAAATATGAAGCGTATTAAATGATGATTAAAACCACATTTCAATATAAAATGAACGAATGCGTTTACCTTTATCGCATTCAGATCTTATATGTAAAGCCATGTGAATAATAAATTATCTATTGCACGTAAATTTCAATAAATAATCAAAATGGGAGTTATTTATCTATAATGAAGACAAAAGAAACGTGTTTAACTATTCGCAGGCATGGTTCCGGAAATCAGGGAAAATCAGTCTACAAGTGTCAGAGAAGGAATGGCTATTCGGAGAAAATGGTTGTAGAAATAGGATAAATATGATCGGACGATTCAAACACTGTGATGATACATTCTACGGCGAGGTGACCGGCACAAGTGTCACAGCCAAAGGTTGCTGTAAAGGCAAGGCATTCGATCTATCTGAACTAGAGGTACTCACGCCTACAAATCCATCTAAAATAATCTGTGCAGGACTTAATTACCATGACCATGCAAGAGAATTTAACATGCAGATTCCGGATGAGCCACTCATATTCATGAAACCGCCTTCTGCTGCAATTGGTCATGGTGGTAAGATCATTTATCCAAAAGCAAGCCAGCAAGTCGATTATGAAGCTGAACTTGCAGTAGTGATAGGAAAAAGATGCCGCAACATTACTGCCGACCGTGCATATGATGTCATTGCAGGATACACATGCTTCAATGACGTCACTGCACGTGATTTCCAGCGGAAGGATGGACAGTGGACGCGCGCCAAATGTTTTGACACCTTTGCACCGTTTGGCCCATACATTGTTTCATCTGAAGAGTTCAATCCTGAAAATGCACCAATAAAGAGCCGAGTAAATGGAGAATTACGGCAGGATTCCAATACATCAAACCTGATATTCGACATACCAACTCTTATTGAGTTCATATCAGCCATCATGACACTTGAACTCGGTGACATCATCGCAACAGGCACACCGGCAGGTGTTGGCGAACTGCATCGTGGGGATGTTGTTGAGGTTGAGATCGAAGGCATAGGAATTTTGAGGAACGAGGTAGTATAATGCTGTTTGATCAGATCAACAGGGAACTTGAACTGACACAACGACACCTGATAGTTCTTAAAAAAGTTATAGAAAGTGGTCCTATTGGAATCTTGAAACTTGCAGAAGAGACCGAGATGCCCACACATAAAGTAAGATACTCACTTCGCGTGTTGGAACTTGAACAACTTATCAAACCTTCTGCAAGTGGTGCGATTGCCGGCAAGCAGGTGGAAGAGTTTATATCTGATTTTGACGATGAACTTGAAAATATAGTTTATATAATAGAACGCATACGTGAGATTGGAAAATCCATCTGATATGGTTTTTTCAACATTACTTTTGATATTATGATTTTGATATTTAAAATTAAAATTAAAATTAAAATTAAAATTATACTCATGGAGAATACTGATGACATTAACTGAAGATGACACAAAAGCGATTGAGAAATATGCATTACAAAACGCAGTAAAATATGGCAAAGCACCGCAGATCGGAGCGGTTATGGGGCGTGTTATGGGTGAATTCCCTCATCTCCGTCCAATGGCAAAAGAGGTTAACCCTTTGATTGCCAGGATACTCGATGAAGTCGCAAAAGGGAATGTTGATTCATGGCGAGTGAGACTTGAAACCATTGCACCGGAACTGATAGATGAATTGAGTGTAAAAAAAGAGCCGGATAAAGGATTAAAACCATTGGTTGTAAAGGAAGGTGAAAAAGTGGTCATGCGTTTTGCTCCAAACCCGAATGGTCCTCCGACACTTGGCAGTGCCAGAGGGATTGTGATCAATTCTGAATACGTCAAAAAGTATGGTGGAACCTTCATCATACGTTTTGATGACACCGACCCGCAGACCAAACGTCCGATGCTTGAGGCATATGACTGGTACATAGAGGACTGCACATGGCTTGGTGCCGCACCCGATAAAGTGGTAATCGCATCCGATAGGATACAGATATATTACGATTATGCTGAAAAACTGATCGAGATGGATAAAGCGTATGTCTGTTTCTGCGAGGGTGGTGAATTCAAGAAGTATAAGGATGCAAAAGAGGCATGCCCACACAGGAATGAGAGCGTTGAGGTCAACCTGCGCCACTGGAAAAAAATGATTACCGGTGAGTATGAGGAAAAATTTGCTGTTCTTCGAATAAAGACCGATATCAAGTACAAGGATCCGGCAATCCGTGATTTCGGTGCTTTCAGGATAGTAAAAATACCGCACCCCCGCCCGGAAGTTGGCAATAAGTACGTAGTCTGGCCTCTTCTTGATTTTGAGGGTGCCATTGAAGATCACGAACTCGGAATGACTCACATTATCAGGGGCAAGGACCTGATGGATAGCGAAACACGGCAGACTTACATCTACAAATACCTGGGATGGGATTATCCGAAGACCACACACTGGGGACGCATTAAGATCCATGAGTTTGGCAAATTCAGCACAAGCGGACTTCGTCACGCGATCGAGGAAGGGGAATATACTGGCTGGGATGACCCCCGCCTTCCAACACTGCGCGCGATGAGGCGAAGGGGCATCAAGCCCGAGGCTATTCGCAAATTTATGATCGAGATGGGAGTCGGCGAGACAGATGTGAGCATCAGTCTCGACACCTTGTATGCAGAGAACAGGAAACTGGTTGATCCTACTGCAAATAGATATTTTTTTGTCTGGGACCCGGTAGAGATGGAGATCCAGGGTGCTGAACCACGAACTGCAACACCACTGCTTCACCCGACAGAAGATAGGGGACATCGCACGATCGAAGTCGGCACAAAAATGTTCATTTGCAAGGATGACACGGAAAGCCTGGAAGTCGGTGACAAACTTCGTTTAAAAGACCTGTACAGCATTGAGATAACCTCCCTTACTCCACTTCAGGCGAAGCATACCAGCGATTCAATGGATACAGTCATCAAAGGAGAAAAACGCATCCGAATCATCCACTGGGCACCAATCGACGGCGCACCCGTGAAAGTACTGACACCACACGGTGAGTTTTATGGAATTGGTGAGAGGCAGATCGCGAATGAATTGAATAATCTGGTGCAGTTCGAAAGGTTTGGATTCTGCAGGATCGATTCGGTAGACCATGAAATCATTGCGTATTTTGCGCATAAGTGATGCAAATAGATCAAAAAATCAAAAATAACGATACAACCACCGCGCGAAGCGCGCGCGTTCCCACCATCATCAGATGTTGTTTCGCGTGTCGTTTCACATGTCAATGATTTGGCGTACCAATGATTTAGCGTACCAATTATTTGGCGTACCAATGATTTAGCGTGTTGTTTTCATGCACCAGTAATTTGTGTGTGTAAGATATAATGCAGATATAATACATGTGTGTAAGATATAATGCAGATATAATACATGTGTCTTTGATCATATGTGCAGGGATATGCCGCCTGCGGCGTTGTTGCACCGTATTAAGTTTTAGATCGGACTGATATTTAAAAAATCGATACCATGAAGAAGAAAGGTCTTGCCCCGATAATTGATACAAATACACGTATTTTGATTCTTGGCTCTCTGCCAAGTGATGAGTCAATACGCAAGCAGCAGTACTATGGTAATCCTGGTAATGATTTTTGGAAACTCATTAGTGAGGTCATTGGCAAGGATATCGCTACACTTGATTATGGGGCAAAAATCCAAAAACTTAAGGAACATGGGATTGGGCTTTGGGACGTTCTTTCGACAAGTGAAAGGGAAGGTAGCCTGGACTCAAATATAATGAATGAGGAGATTAACGACTTTTCTTACCTCAAAAATGATGCCCCGAATCTTTGGCTTGTCTGTTTTAATGGCAAAAAGGCAGGAAAATATGAAGATGCATTAAGGAAACATGGGATTGAGACAAAAGTTCTGCCCTCTTCGAGCGGTGCGAACAGAAGATACTCCGAAAAAAGGATCGTTGAATGGATATCGATTGCGAAATTCATTGCGTAACTATAACTGTTACCAACTTACCACATCTGCAACTATGCATGGCGATTAGTCACCATTAATGTCATTATTTTCACTAATAAGTGCTTTCTCAACAGCTTTTTTATGAATCAGCGCCGATTCATGAATTCCACCGAGTTTTCCCCTTACTGCACGGCATGGGTATTGCTGGATCAGCAATCCTGCACGTGCGGGAGCATCACTGACTGAAGTCCCGATCAGTTTTTCTGCCATCTTCCATGTGCTGCCACAAGGTGCACCGCGGATCACGTTCACGTCAACAACTTTTCCGTCATGTGTTTTGATATCAAGTATCGGACTTCCGAACTTTGATGTGAATTCGGAGGCAGTGGGGTTTGGTTTGAGCGTGCAGCAGATGTCATCGACTTCAATGTACATGCCATATTGCTTTGAAATTTTATCCAGTTCGCTAACAGGTGCACGGGATGCGCCGCCGGGTACGATCAGTGCACGCACGCCGTTTTTTCCTGCAAGCCTTGCGATCCCAGGGGTGAGGTCCGGGTGCATTGAGTAAGTGATTATGGTGTCTGCATTGAACACATCTTTGTTAAGGTTCAGTTTTTCAAGGAAAAGTGCGGGTTCCTCGATGAAATCTGGAAGAAGAGGGGGAATGTCGGCTGATACGACTTTGAGATCAGTTTGCGACAGGATGGTCTCGATGAGTCGCTTGCCATATTTTCCGCGCGTTATAACTCCGATAGTTGTCATGTATATTACAATCCTCTTTGTATGGCCTTTCAGATGTTATTACGACATCGGCACATTAATATTATTTGATGAGTAACTTATTATTGATTCTTAACTATTGAATCTTAATGTTAATATTAATGTTAATATTAATGTTAATATTAATGTTA
>JAHYJJ010000260.1:0-3232 GCA_019429165.1 Methanosarcinaceae archaeon
ATGCAATTCCAAGTGGTACTGCGATTACGATTGCACCTGCGGTTACGAAAAGTGTGCCCAATAACATTGGCAAAAGTCCGAACAGGGGGGGTTCTGATGTGGGATACCAGTATCGGCCTGAAAGGAAATCCAAAAATGGAATGTCTTTGAAGAGTGCTGCGCCCTCTCCGAACAGAAATAAGGAAATAAGGATCAGGACTACGACTGCGACTGCGCTTGCGGCAAACAGAAGGGATTCTATCGCAAATTCCTTAGATGCGGTACTTTTTAACATTCTGAGCCACCATGTCTTATCTTATGCTACCGGAATGTATCCGATTTCCAACACAATTTCCTGTCCTGTCGGGCTCATCACAAAGTCAATGAACTCTTTTGCAGGGCCTGTTGGTTCTCCATCCGTATAGAAGTATAGTGGTCGTGCCAGTGGGTATGTTTTGTTTTTCACATTTTCTACAGTCGGTGATGCAGAACCACTGTCTGTTTTGAGATCAATGCTTTTCACACTCTCATCCAGGTATGCTATTCCTATGTATCCGATAGCGTTCTTATTCTGGGATATTTCCATTACAATCGCACCTGTTGCGGATTGTATGAGTGTGTCCGGCCTGTATTCTTCTTTTAAGAGCACATGTTCTTTGAAGTATTCGTATGTTCCCGAACTGCTGTCTCGCGAGATAACTGTGATCTTAAGGTCTTCGCCACCAACGTCTTTCCAGTTGGATATCGTGCCGTTGTAGATGCCCTGTATTTGCGAAAGCGAAAGTGCAGAGATCGGATTGTTCGGGTTTACCACGACTGCGATTCCGTCCCAGCTGATGGTGTGTTCAATTGGATCGATGCCGTTGTCTTTGGCATTCTCGATCTCTGATCCTTTCATACTTCTTGAAGCCATGGCAATGTCTACATTGCCGTCAATGAGAGCGGCAATTCCCACACCTGAACCGCCTCCGATCACGGTAATGCTTCTATCGATATTTTCGATCATAAACGTTTCAGCCTCTGCCTGTGCCAGAGGCAGGACTGTGTCCGATCCTTTTATGAGGATACTTTCAGTGACCTGTTCATTTTTGTCAACGCAGCCAATTCCACTGAATGAAAGCCCTATGATGAGCAATATTACGGTATAAATCCCCACATTGCTTATTATTTTCCTTGATAGTGATTTGATTCTCATTAAATATTCCACCTATTTGTGTTATTTGTCAGTGGGACCAATTGGAAGAATGGGATATATACATTATGTAAATATTATATATATTTGTGATTACTATATAGTTTGCTATGTATTCTATATAGTCATGTTTGTATCAACCAATGTATGAATCATTTTGTTAACTAACGCTTATGAATTCTCGCACAAGGTTCCCTCTCCTTACAAAAATATATTCCTTTATTGGAGATATAGGTTACTATGCGGGTATTGCCGATAGAGGGTCTGTTCGTAGACTGCGCGGAAAATCCTGATTATGTTCGCGAGAACAACATTCCGCTGGATGGCCACTGTAATGAGGGGGGAAGCAAGTGGGCACGCTTCGCGTTAATTCATAAAAAAAATATTAAATAAATATCCTTATGCCACCACATTTGCAATTGTAGGCATTTCTATTTTAAGACCGATCAGATCTTCCATTTTGAATTTTTCCTTTACATTAAGTAACTCTATTCCCACGACCTTTCCGCTAGCATCATAGTCTACAACGAGACCTTTGCTTACTTCCTCGCTTTCTTCTATTGCGTCCTCACTTATTCTGAAATAGAGTGCATCACTTTCCAGATCCACCTTTATTTTCATTTTTAATCTCTCAATCTTCTATCGTAAAACATTGTTACCACCATATATGGTTCCTTTCTTCCTTTAATAACCACTTGTAGAACTTTCCCCGCCAATTCTTGAATCCACACCGCTGCAACCTGAAATCTGCGTAAATCCGTGTAAATCTGCGTCTTGAAAAACACTTGCAAATGAAATACTGCGCCGCCGTTGTGCAATCAGACATCTAAGCCGTAATCCCTGCAACCGGCATATCGATATTGATTTTGCCAAGAGACGCAATCGGCATCCGTTCCGATAAGCCTACAATCTCAATCCCGAATATTTTACCGTCCTCGTCAAGATCAACAAGGATGCCATCTTCCATTTTCCTTGTCTTATGCACCGTACCCTGCTGGAACTGGATATACAGGCAATCGGCATCTTCATCATAATTTATATTCATGTCATTCACATCTCACTAATCAACCCTCACCACAATTCCACGATCATCCAAATCAACAACAATCCCCGCACCTTCCATAACCTCACCCGATACAATAAGTTTTCCGACCCTTGTCTCAACCTCATTCTGGATAACGCGGCGTAGTGGGCGTGCTCCGTATTTTTCACTGAATCCGGCATCTCCGAGATGCTTTTTGGCGGCATCTGTGATCGTAAGTGTGATCCTTTTATCTTTCAGGCGCTTAACCAGATCTGCTACCTTGATGTCCACGATCTTGACAAGTTCCTCTTTTTTAAGTGTGTGAAATATGGCAAGTTCATCTATGCGGTTTAAGAATTCTGGCCTGAAATGCCTGGCAAGTTCATTGAGTGCAAGTTCCTGCATTTTGGAATAATCTTCACCTTTCTCAAGACTTGCACTGGCATAGTCCACGCAGATGTTCGATGTCATTATCACAAGAGTGTTCTTGAAATTCACAGTCCTGCCATGGGAATCGGTCAAACGTCCGTCCTCGAGTATCTGGAGCATGATATTGAACACATCAGGATGCGCCTTTTCGATCTCGTCGAACAGTATCACTGCATAGGGTTTGCGGCGGATCGCTTCTGTAAGCTGCCCGCCTTCATCGTGGCCGATATACCCGGGCGGTGCGCCGATCATACGCGCTACGGTGTGCTTTTCCATATATTCCGACATGTCGAGTCGCACCATATTGTTCTCATCATCGAACAGTTCCGCAGCAAGCGCCTTGACAAGTTCGGTCTTTCCAACACCTGTCGGGCCAAGGAATATGAAACTCCCGATCGGCCTTTGAGGGTCCTTGATACCGGCATAGGCACGGATCACTGCATCGGATACCGCTCTTACGGCTTCGTTCTGCCCTATGATACGTTTGTGCAGGTTATCTTCAAGGTGTGACAGTTTCTCGCGTTCGCCCTCCATCAACTTGCTTACAGGGATGTTCGTCCACTCGCTAACGACCTCTGCGATATCCTCTTCGTCAACCTCTTCTTTGA
>JAHYJJ010000156.1:0-3225 GCA_019429165.1 Methanosarcinaceae archaeon
ATTTTCTTTATGAAAGTGTACTTATATCTTTACCTATAATAGATGCTTCACAAATAAACATGGTGATTTAATGAGAAGTGACAATATCAAAAAAGGAGTTGAGCGCGCACCACATCGCTCTCTTTTGAAGGCTACCGGAGTGACGGATTCTGAGATGGATAAGCCATTTATCGCTGTTGTAAATTCATGGAATGAGATCATTCCAGGACACATACACCTTGATAAATTGGCTGAGGCTGTAAAGGCAGGAATTCGAAATGCCGGTGGTGTGCCGTTCGAGTTCAATACAATTGGTGTATGCGACGGTATTGCAATGGGTCACAGGGGTATGAAATACTCACTTCCAAGCCGGGAGGCGATAGAGGATACCATTGAAATTATGGTGCAGGCACACCAGTTTGACGGAATGGTACTGATCCCGACATGTGATAAGATCGTGCCGGGCCATATTATGGCTGCAGGAAGGCTTGATATACCTGCAATATTAGTTACAGGCGGTCCAATGCTGCCGGGTTTTGCTGGTGATGAGAATCGTGATCTTGTATCCGTTTTTGAAGGCGTTGGTGCGCATCAGAATGGATTGATCTCGGATTCTGAATTAAAGATATTGGAAGATCTCTCATGCAGTGGTGCAGGTTCATGTGCCGGATTATTCACTGCCAATACGATGGCGTGTGTTACTGAAGCACTTGGATTGAGTTTGCCCGGATGCGGAACTGCACATGCGGTTGATGCAAAGAAAACACGTATTGCAAAAGAGTCCGGTGAGCGCATCGTTGCCATGGTAAAAGAAGGACTGACTGCTCGCAAGATTGTAACACAAAAATCGATCGAGAATGCGATCAAGGTTGACATGGCAATTGGTGGAAGTACGAATACGACCCTGCATTTGCCTGCCATTGCACATGAATTCGGGCTTAAACTTCCAATTGAACTATTTGACGAGTTAAGTAAGACCACTCCCCACATAGTTTCTCTACGACCTGGTGGTGGCGATTTCATGTTGGATCTTGACAGGGCAGGCGGAGTACAGGCAATCATTGAGCGTCTTGGGTCCATGCTTGCACTGGATGCAAGAACTGTTACCGGAAAGACTATTGGTGAAAATCTTAACGATTTTGTGATCGTTAATCCAAAGACAAATAAAAAGGTCATATCAACACTCGAAAACCCTGTGCATCCCGAAGGCGGCATTGCCATCCTTAAAGGAACACTTGCGCCGGAGGGTTCAGTAGTGAAACAATCAGCAGTTAATAAGAAAATGCTTGTACACAAAGGACCTGCTCGCGTTTATGAAAGTGAAGAGGATGCCATGAAAGGCATAATGGCAGGAGATATTGTATCAGGAGATGTTGTATTCATCAGATATGAGGGTCCAAAGGGAGGTCCTGGCATGAGGGAAATGTTATCCCCAACATCTGCGATCGCAGGCATGGGTCTGATCGATTCGGTAGCATTGATCACTGATGGACGCTTTTCCGGTGGCACTCGCGGGCCTTGCATAGGGCATGTATGTCCTGAAGCCATTGAAGGCGGACCTATTGCACTTGTTCAAAATGGGGATGAGATCGAGATCGATATGCCAAAGAGGATCCTGAACCTGAATGTTCCAAAGGAAGAACTTGATAAGAGGCGTGCTTCACTGGTACATCCTAAAAAAGATGCAGAATCAGGTTATCTGTCTCGATATCAAAAAGTGGTAGGTTCTGCAAGTAAGGGCGGAATTTTGGAATGATCTGATGGGGATGGCCCCATCCTACATTTTTCTCTTTTTTTGTTTTCCCCAAACATCGTATGGGTAACATCACAACTATAACTCACTCCTATTTCTGCGGTTGATTTTCATTTTTCAGATACAGATTGACACAGATTCACACGGATTTATGGTTGCGAGAGGGTTGTTAGTTTTTTTGCCAGACCTGGGCGGCGTTTTCCAATATCCAGTTAGTCCAATGAATATGGAATATAATTTCACCGAAGAGCACGCAGAGTTGTAAAACGACATGTAAACCGCCCCCCGAGGTCTTCAACCACAAACACGCCTTTGTCCCATATTGTTACTGTCCCTGCGCCGTAATGCCCCTGTGGTATCTCGCCTTCGAAATCTGAGTATTCGAGTGGGTGGTCTTCTGTCTGGATCAGCGGCATATTTCATTTACTGTCTTCCAATGCTCTGGTATTCGCTGTTGTAAGCGTTTTCATCTGGTGTATTGCAATTTCGTTTAGGCGTTTGAGGCGGTCACTCTGGGTTAGACCCATATGGATGAATTCAGCGTTCATACTCTCGATGTTTGCCAGAACCAGTAATTGCTCGATGCTGGCGAAGTCCCGCATGTTGCCTTCAAGCATTAGGTTCGCTTCGCGCCATTGCTTCGCAGTCTGTCCAAAAAGGGCCACGTTCAAAATATCGGCTTCATTGGCGTAGGTGATAGCTGCTTGTGACTGGGTAACGAGTGCAGGAATGAGATGGACTTTGATGGCGTCAGTGTGGATGCGGTAGTTAAGCTTAGACAGGGTGCGATTGAGGTCCCATGCGAGTGAGAGGCGTTTGTTTTCGTCATCCTTTAGACGCTGGAATTCCTTGATGAGGTAGAGCTTGAATTCGACTGATATCCATGACGCGAATTCAAAGGCTATGTCTTTGTGGGCGTAGCTTCCACCATAACGTCCTGCTTTGGAAATAATTCCTATAGCTTCCGTTTTCTCGATCCATTGTTTCGGTGTAAGGGTGAAACTGTTCAGACCGGCTTGCATTCTAATCCCGTCGAATTCGACGGCATTAAAATTGGGGTTGTTGAGTTGTTCCCAAAGTCCCAAAAATTCTATGGTGTTACGGTTTCTAAGCCAATTCCGTACAAGGTCATCCGTACGCTCGGCGTTCTTATAGCGAGCGATATCCGTTATGCAAATATAGTCATCGTCCTTCTGAGAAAATACGGTGATGACGGTACCCTTGACTTTGATGGTAGTTTTTTTGTTTTTGTTCATTTATATCTGCACCCAAAATTTCCCCTCATTTTTTCTGATCGACTCCCCTCAATGATTTGTATATTGTCGAAGTCAGTCGTATCGTTTGTAGACGAAATGGTTTTCTTTTGTGTTTCTTAAAACATAATTGAATTTTTTGTATATATACTAAAGCCAAGCTGGGTGAAAGTGTTTGTTTATCTGTAAAATGAGTCACTACATGTGATATTTGTTTGGATGCCAGGCGGCGCTTTCCAA
>JAHYJJ010000157.1:0-3223 GCA_019429165.1 Methanosarcinaceae archaeon
CACAGAGCCCACAGAGGGAATGTTGCTACGTTCTCTGTGTCCTCTGTGTCCTCTGTGGCATAATTAGTTGTGGCAGAACATTTCAGACGCAGATTTCGCAGATTTACGCAGATTTATTGTTACGAGAGGTTGGTTGATGAAGTCGCTTGCCAGCCGGCGCACCCCAAAATCCAGTTATTCCATAAACATGAATCAAAATTTAACCGCAGAGCACGCCGCAGGTCGCAGAGTTGCAACCTTGAAACTTCTCTGCACTTAACCAAAACCCCACGCGGAGCGTATCCTGTTCATCCCGTCCATCCTGTCTGAAAACATCATAATTCATATTACTCCGCAAGTATAATTTAGATTTGTATCTGAAAGCCACAGAGCGCACAGAGTACACAGAGGGAATGTTGCTACGTTCTCTGTGTCCTCTGTGGCATAATCAGCTGTGGCAGAATATTTCAGACGCAGATTTCGCAGATTTATGCAGATTTATTGTTACATGAGGTTGGTTGATGAAGTCGCTTGCCAGTCGGCGTGTTCCAATATCCAGTTATTCCCCTAAACATGAACCCAAATTTCACCGCAAAGATCGCAGAATTCTTAATTTGTGTGCAACATTCTCTGCGCTCTCCGCGCCCTATGAGGTCGATTAATACCATAAATGCTCAAAACTCAAACCCTAAACAGATATCAGTCAATTAAAAAAATGGCACGCTGGCTAATCAAAAAAATGAACACAAAAGGAAAAGATGACCAGATTAGGCCCCAATAAATTTTGACTAATATGTTGCAGTAAACTCTGCAATTACTTGTTGAGTAAGGACATCAATAAATTTAACACTGTCTACAATAGACAATGTGTGATTGATGGGATAGTGACAAAATTGAAAGAACGCATCAAATAGTTAAATCAAAATTAACAGGTAACTGCCAATCCTTGCGTTGCAGATGGAAGATGCATATTATTTAATGTAAGTGCATCTAAAGATCTATTCATTAATCTGTTTCTCTTAAAGATTTCCAACTTCATATTTACTTCTATGTTTTTTTCGTTAATTTCAATAGTCGCATCAAAGTGGTGAACATCACGTAAATCTGATTTTGAAGATTTAAATTTTTTGGAAGCATCCAAGATTTCAATACCCATGATATTATTATTTTCATTGACATCGAGAATAATACCATCTATATCTATGGAAAATCCATACTTGTCGCTATCCTTATAAAAGAAAATAGTATCATTCTGAAAGTCATAATCACATTTATTTACCTTCAATTCACGGTCCATCTATACGTCTCCTCTTTGCTGACTTCTCTATGAAAGTGGTCACCAACTTTATACTTATTGATTGTTTAGTATTAATACTTATAATAATTATTAAATCATAATCATCGTTTAATTCATAGCCCAATTTAAATTTTTCATGGTCTTGTTTCAAAATTGCAACTGGCTTTTCATTAATGATTGTTGTATACATGTCATTTAAGTCTGGACCTATTTTATCTTTCCGCATGTCAAATTTGACTTTAAAATGTTTTGTTGCATGTAGATTGTTTATATCAATTTGCGATAAATAAACTAAAACCTCGTCTATGTCCAAATTATATCCATCCAATCATTTACGATTTTAAATCATTAATGATATTTATAAATACTTAAAAGATTTTGATTTTAATTGATAATAGTCAAACGTTGCGATGGCATACCTAATTGCAGCAGAGATACGAGGTATATCGATTAAGATCAAAATTTCACCTCAGAGCACGCCGCAGGTCGCAGAGTTTTGAATCAATATGTATCCGCCACTTTGATTAAACAAAAACAGCGCGGAGCGCATCTGCGTGCATTTGCGTGCATCTGCGGTTAATATATTATTTTTTCCAGACGCAGATTTCGCTGATTTACGCAGATTTATTGTTACGAGAGATTGGTTGATGAAGTCGCTTGCCAGCCGGCGTTTTCCAAAATTCAGTTATTCCCTAAATATTGGACAAAATTTCACCGCAGAGCACGACGAGGGCGTAAAATTGCAAATCAATATACAAGCCGTCCCTGTAACTCACCTTTAAGATTAATAAAAGAATCAGTATCGTAAAAATAAGCTGGTACTACTTTATGTGCTCCATTAAAAATATTTCTTCAATTTCCTTGATCGTAGTATTATCAGCATCCTCAATTTGAGAAATTAATTGACGTAATTCGATTTCGTTTAGAATATCCCTCAAGAGAAATGCCCTAAGAATGCTTTTTATGTCAAAACATGGAATTCCATTTTTGGCACAGAATTTCTTTGCTTTCCCGTCATTAGTGAGAAGTACTCCACCCCTGTGTTTGCAAAGAATAATAGCCTGAACTTCACCTTTGTGGAGATATTTTTCATTTTTTAAGAGTGAGATGTATTCATGATGTTCTTCTTCACTTAGATTAATTACTTCTATGTCATTAATTACATCATCTAAAAATGACAAACCTACATCTTTTGCCCTTAAAAGTTCCTCATACACTGCGATGGGAACATAAAGTTCATTGAAAAGTTGTTTTAAAGTGCTAATGGATTTAACCTTACCGAACATACTTAAAATATCGGTGTCGGCTACAGGAATCATCCAAAGACCTCTTTGAACGTCGCATCAATTTCTTCAATTGAGTCTCCTTCTACAACTCTCTTGTATCCTTTTTCAGCAAGAATTTCTTTAAATTCCGGCGTGGTGACACCTGCTATTTCAGCTGCTTTTGCAAGCGAGGCTTTATTTTTTGAATAAATGCTTATTGCCATTTCCAATCTAATCGTCTGATTGGAACGTAATACCAACTTTACAGCCTCATCCAAGAATTCAGATTTATTTTTATAATATTTTGGAATTAAAAATTTTAATCCCTCGTCGGTCAAATATTCACTCATTAAACTCACCATCATCAATTATTGCTATCAAATATAATAAAGGTACTCTATCAATTTCAAACTTGTGATGATACCTACTACAAAAACATAAAACATATAATACAAAAACCCCACACAGAGCGTATCTTGTCCATCCCGTTCATCCTGTCTGAAAACATCATAATTTACATTACTCCGTAAGTATAATTTAGAACTATATCTGACAGCCACAGAGAGCACAGAGCCCACAGAGGGAATGTTGCTACGTTCTCTGTGTCCTCTGTGTCCTCTGTGTCCTCTGTGGCATAATTAGTTGTGGCAGAACATTTCAGACACAGATTTCGCAGATTTAC
>JAHYJJ010000158.1:0-3212 GCA_019429165.1 Methanosarcinaceae archaeon
CGCGCCATAACTCCAAGATGATCCTCATGGAACGGCATGAGCTCCCGACTATCAAGCACTTCAAACCCAACATCAAATTCGTGTTCCAGTTTCCTTATTTCATTCTTGAATACATTTTTCGGGTTTGCAACAGTATCGATACTTCTCGCCTTGATGGAAAGCAATAGATGGCCGTCTTTTTTCAGGAATTGTTTCGCATTCACTGCTGCGATCTCACTCTGGTTCGGCTGTGCGACATCCTGGAATATCACATCCACTTCCTCGACAATATGCGCATACGATTGCGGTCGATTGGCATCTGCAAGTATCGGGACAATATTCGGACGCACGTCGCAAAGTCCGATCAGGTCCCGCATAGTACGCGGTGAGAATTCCACGGCATACACGATGCCATCTGAAACTATATCGGAAATATGGCTTACGGTTGTACCCGACGCTGCACCTAAGTACAACACCTTTGAATCTCGTTTTATCGGGATGTTGAACTTTTTGATCATCATTGTGGCAAGTTTGCTGCGTTTTGGGTTCCATATCCTATACTCACAACCCTCGATCTCGATGAGTTTCTCCCCATACACACTAACACCCGAAACAAGATTTATCGTGGCAAGGTGCTTGCCGCCTCTTTCAGTGATCTCAAAAATACCGGGAGATACTTCTTTTGTTGACATCTATCTTCTTCCTCCCGTTTTTTTGTTTGGTTGTTTGTTTTGCATTTTGTTTTTAGATCTACCCTTTCCTTTTCCCCTATCACCTTTACTCTCCCGCTTTGGTGGTTTCGGGTGGGCTGCCTTGATGCTCTCTATTTTCGCATCAAGTTCAGTCTTTATCGATTCATTAAGTCCGCCGTCGGAATACACATCCATTCGCACTGCAAGGGATATCTTTGCAGCAAGTGCCCGTGCGATCTTCCCCCTCTGCCACCACGGAGCGTTCTTTATCTGCGGATGGTTGAATATGATCCCGTGTTTGGGGGATGGTGCCCGTGCTCGCAGATGTTTGAAAAGTGCTCTGTTCGCACCGATCACCTGAATAGTACTTGATGGGAAACGTGCCAGTTTTTCAAGTCCACCTGCCATGCTTACCAATCTGGCACCGATAAGTGCGCCTGCGATATTTACAAGATTTGGGGCAGAAGTTTCCATGCTTTTTACAAGATAATCTTCAATACGGCTTCGGCTGTCGTAAAGGGTGCATATATTCTCTGCAAAACCCTTTACAAGTTCTTCGTCCCGCCCCGCAAGTTCAGCCCCCATCGAAGAAGTGGCCTTCTCGTACAGGTGTTCTTCAGTTGGAATATTTGACCTTGAACCATATTTTGCAACGAACCGTGCGAGAGGTTCGGAAGACAGTCCCACTTCAGGGAAGTACATCCCGTACCATTCTGCCAGCCGCTCGGAAAGGGTATTTGCAGTCTCATCAATGTCATCCAGCGCCTCGACTGCCTGGATGATACCCATATCCGGCGTACCGCCCGATATTTGTTTCTTTGCTGCACGGATGCTGACATCCCGAAGGAGTGTGTTGTACTCTTCCGTTGACCCGACAAAACCACATTCTATCGCAGCAGCGCGAAGGTCAAAACCGGAAGGTGGTATGTGGATATCTGCTTCTTTCGGCTGGACCAACCTCTCTGCAAGAGCGCCTGTGTTCTTTGGAAACAGATTCCATTCTATCACCTTGCCGCTACCATCAAGCGTAAGTGTCCCAAACCATGTAATGATCTTCAAATCAAGCCTCCGTATTCGTAATTGTTGCGCCTCTATTGTTCGCATGTGTGATTATAACACTGCCTCCAATGGTCTCATCCAGCATATCCTGCACGTCCTTTTGTATCTGTTTACCCTGCACTTTGCTCTCTACAAACCCATATACTGCTGGTCCAAAGGAACTCATTCCTGCGCCATAGGTGCCGCTGTCCTGCATGAATTCAATGATATCCCTGACCGACTGCGACTGGAGGTCAACTTCCCGTCTCTTGAATCCCACGGTCTGAATGTGGTTCACCGCGCATCCGAAACTTTCAATATCTCCTTCCATGATTGCCGGCATCATCTGCATCAGAATGGTGTGTGATACGTCCTGTACTTCGCGAAGTGGGATTGGACATTCTTGCTTGAAAACATCCACTTCATGCACATCATGTGCACCTTTTGTATCAGGCAATGCGAGTACAATATCCCAGTCAGGAAAGTCATGCCTGAACAGGATCGGTGCAGGGTCTGCACGACTTGCAGCAGATGGGGAGAATGCTCCTTTATCGCTGAACCTGTGTCCACCGTCTACCAAAAACCCGCCGCTTTCAAATGAAGCAACACCAATACCTGACGTGCCCCCGCGACCGACCGCGATCGCAAGTTCCCGTGTACTCATTCCAAGTCCGTATAATTCATTAACAGCAGCTGCGGCGCACAATGCAGATTGTGTGCCTGAACCAAGTCCCGCATGATCCGGCATATCCTCTACGATCGTGATCTTCACACCCTCGCCATCCGGCAGGACGGATTTTGCTGCTGCCTGCATCCTGCCGACAAGATGTGAACTGCCGATGATCTCAATGGAATCTGCTTTTTCGGCTGAGATTTGTATTTGTGGCGAATCCAGCGTAATCCCTACACCGCCGTCAACCCTGCCGATCTCGGCGTTGAGGTCGATGAGTGTTAGGTGGAGTCTGGATGGGGATGTTATTTTTATCATGTTGTTCAGGTATCGCTGTTTATTGTTATTTTGTGGTGTTAGGTTGTCTTGGTTCCAAGTTAACAACCCGCCGCAGGCGGCATCTCTTGCCTTTACCAATGAATTACAGTTTGCTTCATGACAAGTGATTGTTTTTTCAATCAGTATGGTCATGGAATTGATTAAATTAATTTAACGATTATGTATCTTAGTAGGTCAATCATGAAGGGATGTGCCGCCTACGGCGGTTATGACATTGGCTTTAATATATTTTAACAAACACGTTTATCTTATTAAATATTGGTACTTGGTTTTGTTTTCCGCCATTCCTTAAAAATAAACCATGCCGCACTCAATACTGTCCTATTGGTCATGAACCTTATAACTGCAAGAAGAAGAGAAACGATTCTGAAACGAATATTAGTGAGGAAATGGAGGTCAAAGACCTCATCCTGGAATTGTGGATATATGGAAAAATCAAAAATGCTGCATCTTTTGGAGAACAAACCCTTCAAAGCATACAAAAAGCCAGACAA
>JAHYJJ010000008.1:0-24005 GCA_019429165.1 Methanosarcinaceae archaeon
CGGTGGTTCTGCCTGTGGGCTTTTGCCAACCTCATCTTCTGTCCTTTTGAATTATGACTCACTAATCTCACCTACGATTTAATAATTTGTTAATAATATAAGCTGTATATCAAGGTTTGGACTAATAACTATATTATCCTATAAATCATTAATCGATGATATTGTATGAGTTTTGATAACACATATACAGATATCTTCATATCGGTATTAATTTACTCGACCGATCACCCTTGACTGAACATGTGAAGGAAATATCTTATCAATTCCATCCTGCCCGATCCTTTGCCGTATCACTTCTCTCAATTCAGTTTCGTAATCGGCTTTTATGATCTTGTCACTCTGACCTTCTTCGATCACAAGATACTGTTTGACAAGTGCATTGACAGCCGCACGACCATATCCACGAAGAGGGCAGATATAATGTACGCCATACCTGTCTTCAATGCTCCGAACCTGTGGATCCGTTAACAGGGGGACACGATCATCGCGACGAATGCCATCAGCAATAGCCACTACACCATCATTAGATGCAAGTGTTTCTATCGCTTTGTGATGAATGTGGTTTATTGCGTTTTTAGGAAATCCATCCTTGACAATGATATTGAATGCATTTTCCAGTATTTCGTTATCAAGTTTAAGAATTTTATGTGGAAACCCCAGTTCTTCGGCTGCTTTTTTAGATATATCCCCAATTGGAAGAATTGAAAAACTACAGGTCACCAGTTCAACATCAAAGAACCGATCAAGCAGGATCGCAGATAGTGAACTATCTTTCCCGCCACTGAACAGTACCGATACTTTCATAGTTATAATTATACGCGTTTGATGGTTGTCTCACGCTTTTTTGGCTGCATCTGCATAAGGAGTTGCTTAAGTTTTGCATCATCGATCTTTGCTTGCAAGCGACCACTTTGTGCAATTCCTATCAACTGCGCTTCGATCTGCTCAACCATCTCTTTTCTTGACATCTTGAGCCTTGTCAAACGTTCACGCGCTTCAGGTGTCATGATCTGGCGGAGAATTGCCTGCTTTTGTGCATCCATCTCTGCTTTTGCCTGCTCCTGCTGATAAGCAGCCTGCATGTCGCCACCGCCACCCATCTGCTGCTGCAAAGCTTGCTGTTGCTGAAGTTCTGCAAGTCTTTTTCTTCTTAATGCATCAAGGTCGTCTGCCATACTGTCACCACGGTTAAATCAGAAATATATTTGAACGGTATCGAACTAATATATCTGAACGGTATCGAACTATATATTTATTGACGTCAAATATATGTTAGGTCACTGGTCGCGATGCGACCAGAGTATTTATTAGATTCCAGGTTTAACTTAATATTTTGCAAGTCCGGGGATCTTTTCAACAAGCTCATTCTTTGTCTCATGTGCTGTGTTGTCCATAAAAGACTGGCCCGCGGGTGCGAGAACACGACCGCTTTTGAGCTTGCGCACAAATCCGGCGGATTCAAGTTGCTGTAAGGATTCTCTTGCTATTGAGCCGCTACCCTTTGCTTTCTTGGATGGTTTTACGCCTTTGTTCTTAACTCCGCCATAGACTGATCGGAGTCTTTCTACACCGATAGGACCTTCTGTATATACTGTACGAAGTACAGCAGCACATCGGGTGTACCACCATTCAGTGTCAACAGGTGGTAATTCCTTGTGCACACCGGTCTTTACATGAGCTGCCCACACAGGTGGGTTTATATGCTCGTTTTTCTTAAGTTTCTCTGCAACATTTTTGATCATATCATCTGCAGGAATATCGTATGCTGTTGTCATTTTATTCTCCTTGAATTAAATTTTAAATCTGGCATTTATCTGGTTATGCCGTATTTATTTGATATTAACATATTATGGTGTAATTTGGACTCTACACGAAATTAAGTTTGATTAACATATCAGTTAGTATATACCTTTTTCGGCAGTAATCATAATTATATATTATATAGTACAAATAGTATGTGTAGCAATTAATTTTACTTCCTGAACGTTTGTGCCCTGCCCGGACCCACTGAAACATAACCAATAGATACGCCCATCATATCTTCCAGACGATTGACATAATCCTGAGCATCCGCTGGCAGATCGTCAAACTTACTGACTTCGGTAAGATCTTCATCCCATCCTGGCACGTCTTCGTATATTGGAGTACACTTCGCAAGATCGTATGTCATCTCTGGCGGATAATCAACCACATTGCCATTGAATTCGTATCCAGTGCATATCCTTATGGGGTCAAGGTTGGACAGTACATCCAGTTTTGTGAGTGCGATAGTTGTGTACCCGTTGAGATAAATCGATTTTTTCAATAATGGTAAGTCGAACCAGCCGCATCTGCGTGGCCTTCCTGTTGTGGTGCCGAATTCCCTGCCAACTTCCTGGATTTGCCTGCCTGCATCATCATTGAGTTCTGTAGGTAAAGGGCCTTCTCCGACACGGGTGATGTATGCTTTTACAATTCCGATAACTTCATCGACCTTTGTGGGGCCTACGCCGAGATTGGCACATGCAGAACCTGATATCGTACTTGATGATGTGACGAATTTCTGGGTGCCGTGAATGACATCAAGGTGTGCGCCCTGTGCGCCTTCTGCCAGAATGTTCTTTCCATCCTCGATCGCTTTGTTGACCTCATAGGATACATCAGTGATATAAGGACCAAGTCTTTCACCAAGTTTGACGTATTTGTCAACCAGTTCTTTGTCCATGACAATTGATGGGTCTCCGCCAAGTTGCTTGATGGCACTTTCCTTTTGTGGAGCAAGTTCTGAGAGCCTTTTGAGGAATCGATCTTTGTTAGCAATATCTGCCATCGTGACTTCATCCCTGGCGACTTTGTCAATATATGCGAACCCGATACCGCGTTTAGTGGTTCCGATCTTTACCGTGCGCTCGGATTCCCTGAGTGCATCAAGTTCCATGTGATATGGCATGATGATGGTTGTCTTTGCATCGATACCCATTTTTTCAGGTGAAACTGTTGTGCCGCTTTTTGCGAGCATGTCGATCTCATTGGCCAGCACTTCAGGGTTGAGAACTGTCCCGGGACCTATCAGTACCCTTGAATCGAGAAGTACGCCTGATGGGATCAGGTGAAGTTTATAGACATCGTCCCCGACAACAACGGTGTGCCCCGCATTGTCGCCGCCCTGAAAACGGACTACCAGATCAAAGTCCTTTGCCATAAGGTCAACGATCTTACCTTTACCCTCGTCACCGAACTGTGAACCTGTTAGTATAGTAAACATAGGGTGATGAAATGGATTTTTTGACTTAATAATGTTTTGATTGCAGCGCAGGATTCGCAGTTTGGCAGTAGTGTCGAGTCAACCATACAATTTTTCTAGATGGAATGCAATCGGACTGATTCTAAAAAGACGTTACCATACGCGCGCAGCGCGGTATATTTCCACACTTAGCACAACTGTTTTCTAGCCTTAGATTTGAGTAAAAACTGTTGTTGATACTTTTAGATTATTTGAAGGCAAGATGTTGCATAATTATTAATATTAAGTAATCCAGCTTATACAATAAGAGGCAAGATTATGACAACTTATGCTATCAACTATAAAAGAAAAGCAATTGAAAAATTGGATCTCTTATCTCCTGATAGATTAAAAGTGGTTCTTGATTTTATTGAGTATCTCGAACAAAAAGAAGATATTGATGCTACTCTTGAAATTACAGCGAATGAAAATTCAATGCAAAATATAAGAGCTGCTGATCAGGCATGTGAAGCAGGAAGAGTGCAGGAATTCATTTCATAGAAAAACGTGAAGCGCCATGTATGAGATTATTCTTCACAATCGAGCAGTGAAATTTTATAGCTAACTAGACGACAAGAAAATGCTCACTTCGTTCGCATTAACTTGGACTACATAATCTTATAGATTATATACAACGAGAAAAATCTCCCTCCGGTCGATTTAACTCGAACTATATAATCTTATAGATTATATACTATAAAAAAGCAGAGAGAATTAATCCTGCTATTGAGACATTACTTGAAAATTCTGCTTCTGGAAAGAACATCAAAATGTTAAAAGGGGAATTAAACGGCAAGTTCCGTTTACGTGCTGGAAAGTACAGGATTGTTTACAGAATAAAAAATGATCAAAATATAGTGATCGTTGAAGATATAGGAGTTCATGGAAGAATCTATTAACTTCCTTTTATTCAAAAACGATCCACGCGGAGTAGAAGTATTTTGCCTTCACCACTCTTCATCAAAGACGATCATGCGCGTTCCTTCATCAAAACCTCCGACACTGGCTTCGCGATAACAGCGCAGGGAATGTGCCGACCCCATGTCAAAAAGGGTAGTGACCAGTTTTTCAGCTATACTGGTGGTTACATTGAATTCGGATTCGAGCATGGAAACAGCATCGAATCGTTTTATAGAGAACATACAATCTGGGAATCTCTTGTTTGATGTGCAAGTGGCATATCGCTCGCACTTTTTCACCCTACTAATGTTCTTAAAATGTATGGCAAGCCCGTTCCATGAATGGACGTTGTGTTTACCTTTGATGCCGTAGAGGTTGACTCTGGTTTTTTCTTTATTGAGGGACATAATTAATGTTGGGGTCGGAGGGGTTAAATAATTTATGTTGATGTGGATTGATTGAATTTAATAATTTTGTAGATTGCAGATCAAGAACGCAATAACGCCCTGATCCCCATCAGAACCGCACCAACAAAACCGCCAAGCCCGAGCAAGGTGAAAGTTGTTTCACCTCTGACTACCAGGTATGCTGACGAAACAATCAATACTGACAGGAAAATGTATTGTGAGAATTCATCAAGAAGCCGGTATTTGCCAAGAAGATTATCTTTTCCTCGCAGCTTCTCGATCTTGTAGCCTTGTATGGTCTCGATGACATCATTTATGCCTGCTGGAAGATTTTTAAATATTTCCATATATTCATCCATCTCCATCTGGACATTGCGTATTATTCGTTTGATGGAGTAGCGTTCCCTCATTGCTTTAGTGATCATCGGCTTTGCCTCAGACATAAGGTTGTAATTAGGATCAAGGTCAAGACATACAGATTCAACTAGCATCAGAGCGCGTTCAAGTGTTGAAAATTCACTTGGCAAAGACATGTTATATTTCATTGCAAGTTTTGCATAATTGTCACTCTGGCGCTCACCAACAAGATAATGCTGTTTTGTTATAAGGTCGTCCAGATCCCATTTGAACCTGTGAAGATCGACATTATCGCTGCTCAAATTGCCAATTTTCAAAAAAACGTCTGCTGCCATGTCAATATTCTTTGTATACATGGCATAAAAAAGATTTAACATGTTTCGTATCATGGCTTCATCAATCTTTCCGACCGCGCCGAAGTCGATGAATGCAATGGCATCACCATTAACAACAATGTTACCTCCGTGTGGATCAGCATGATAAAAACCATCTATGTACACCTGTTTGAGATAACTTGAACTTATAAGTTTCACATATTTGGATCTTAATTCAGGGTCAGTATCAACAAGATCCTTTATCGGAATCCCTTCAACAAAATCCATTACCAGAACATTTTGACGACAATAATCCAGATACACATCCGGTATCAACACATTTTCAACATCTTTGAAATTTTCACGAAAGCGTTTGATGTTCATTGCCTCGATTATGTAATCGAGTTCCCTATGCAGCATATCCTCAAATTCCTGCAAAAACACGTCAGTATCAACGTTTTTCCCGACCCCCAACATACGGGTCAATAAAGGCTTTAGATCATAAATAATTCCAATATCTACGTTTACTATATCAAGTAAGTCCGGGCGTGCGATCTTTACAGCAACATCCTTGCCATCCAGGACAGCCTTATACACCTGTCCAATTGATGCACTTGCAATCGGTATTACATCGAAATCATCAAACATCTCCAATATATCATTACAATGGTAACATGTTGGACTGTGTTCTTGTCCACCACCGGCAATATCGCAAAAGCATTCTGTTTCAAAGGATTTACGCATCTCGATAAATTCAAGAGCCTGCACATTATCCTGCAATTTCTCAAGTTCATTTATGTATGAATGTGGAATAAGGTCAGGACGCTTGTTCAACGTCTGACCAAGTTTAATGTAGGTAGGGCCAAGTTCTTCAAAGGCAAGGCGCAATCTTTTTGCATTTGTGCTTTTTTTCTTGTCAAAAGCAGTGCTGCACGCTTCTGCTGGTCTGTTAATTTTACCAAGGTCCTGGTACAAAAGAGAAAACAGATTGTACTTGAAAAATACCCTTGTAATGGTCAGGTATCTTCTTATTTTTCTAAACATCCTACTACATGTTAAGAGTTTTTAGTAGATATATGTTAGGATGGAGGATATGGATACACACAAGCAATACGATGAAGTGTATTTATTTTGGTCATTTATTTATAAATGTTCTTTCTGTGAAAACGACTTTATACATTGAAAATTTCCTCAAGAGACTTGACTTTTCCTTCTTTGTAGTCGCTCCTCGCCTCTTCAATCGACTTTAGATGATTGTTGCTTGTAAGCGCCAGTACATCTTCAATCACATCATCCATGGCATCTTTAAATGCATCTGATATCAAAGATTGAAATTCGACAACAGACATATCTTTCACTTTCGTTTCCGTGTGTAAACACCTAATAGTTAATTACAATGCAACCTATAAAAGATTCACCTTGACCTGGCAAACAAAAAAATTCAAAAATAGAAGGTGACTTAATACACTCAAGTCACTTGCCCGCTTTACGCTTGAATTTTCCAATATGCTCAAGCATTACATCAATCCCGCCCTTAACCAGAGCGTTAAACTTCTCACCACGCATTGCTGCACGGTTTATGGATTCACCAAGTTCGACTATCAGCACTACATCAACCCAGTTATCACGGGTGCGGTGGAACATCGGCTCTTCGAACAGTTCTGATGCGATTTCGTTCGCATTCGTTGCAGCATCTGCATCCTTGAATTTTACAGGAACATGCAATGAAATGGATATGCTCTTACCGGTATCACTCTTTGGAATATAGAGCCTGACTATCTCATCACCGAAACGTCCTGAGAAATGATCAGTTCCTTTTGAGAATCCAAGTGCCATAATGGAATCAACGACAGAAGCCGGCAGGTCATCCATGATACAGCCACAAAGTGCCTTTATGATGCTGTCCTCCTTGAGTGCTTCCGTGAGTTTTACAAATGTATCCATCGGGAATCCGAAAACGATCTCATCGCTGCGATAGCCTCCAAACATTCGTGCTCCGCCACAGAGAAGTGAGAGATTGGCCGTGTTCTCCATCAATGGAATGGCAGTACATTCACCACAAACTGCAAATTCGCCTTTGAATTTGGATGAGATTATGCCGCCCTGGACTCTGCTCAGTATTGTTGCAATGCGCATTAGTTTAGCAGCATTTCCGATAATTACCACTACATCGGGATCAAAATCGCATTTGTCAAGTGGTGCAACTGTGACCTGTGTTGTGTTTGCAGGAGTTATTGTAGGATACACTTTTCCGTATGTAGCCTCCGTAAAACCAAGTGCAAGTTCTGCACTTGCACATGAGAGGTCATCAACCATAAAAGTGAATGTGTCTCCGTGTGCTGCACTCTTGCGTACCATCTCACAGTATCGCATTGGTTGTAGATCAATATCTGCCGTAGTTTCGCTGTTAATTTTTACTGCAACAGGTGTATGAGGGAGTTCAAAGAACTGCCTGAATCGTTTTGTTATTTCTGCATATTTCATGTACTTTCCCTCTCCTTATTCTACGGGGATGCCGTGTTCTCTTGCAATCTCATGGAAGGCATTTGCCACGTATTCTATCTGTGATCTGCTAAGACCAAATGTGTTTACTTTGAAACTCTTGCTCATTCCGGGGTGTATGCCCATGATCTTTCGCTTTTTGAGTTCATGATATAGGAAATATCCGCGCTTACTGTTTGTGGCTGCGACTTCAAAAAGCGGCAGCGTCTCAAAAGCCATCAGGGTATGTTCGGTTGGTTTCACACCCATCTGGTGGAATCCTTCGATCATCTCAAGTTGCGTTGCAAGGTATCGCGCATTCTCAACTTCTTTGTCCCAGTGTTTGACACGCTCGACAACGCTCGGGAATGATGCCATCAGTGACATAAGGGGTGCGCCGTACACAGGAGAGCATCCGAATAGTGCGATCTCCTTCTTTGTGAAACCGCGTCCACTCCAGTCACCACGGATGGTTGATTTGTCAAATATCTGCTGGTTCCACTCATAAGTGGTCGCAAGGATACCGATCGGCGCAGATGCAGCCCAACTTTTATGGCCGGAACCGCACAGGAAATCAACTCCAAGACGTTTGCCGTCAATTGGCATAATACCTGATGAGTATGCAGTGTTCAAAAGGAACGGTACACCGTACTCTTTACAGACCTTGCCGACCGCTTTTGCGTCGCCGATATTGCCGTAGCGATAGTCCACATGGGTAAGCAATGCAAGGGCTGGAAGTGAACCTGTTTTTTGCTCAACTTCTTCGAACTTCTCGGCATATCCATGTGGGTCAATTGTGAATTCAGGATAACCACTGTGCGGCACTTCCACGACTTTCAATCGGTTCGCTTCGGCTGCTAAGTATGATGTGTAATGTGCGAGAGAATCAAGAACAACGGTGTCGCCTGGTTTGCCTACCATGTGCATGGCAGCCCATTTTGCATGGCGGCATCCTGCCGTGTACCTTACATCGTCCATGTTCAAAAATTCTGCTATGTCTTCTGTAAGGTTCCTCACAGGTGGGTTTTGTACAAGGTCAACCCGTGATTCAAAACAGTAGTCACATACCGAATATCCGTCTGCAAATTCAAGTACTGCTTTTCTGGCTTCGACTGTCAGTACGCCTCCGCGCTGTATGGGGTTTAGGTTTATGAAATTACTTTCAACACCCCTTTTTAGGTTCTTGTAGATATTCAGATTCAATTTGACTACCTCGATCTCGTGTTAAGTATTAAGTATTATGTATGTAATGTGATCTCCTGTTCGATCTCATATTTTTCAACTCGCCCGATAAACATAATCTCGCCATCAATAGTAATCGTGGGAACTTCCAATATTCCCATCTCTTTTGCATGCGCAGCACCATCTGGGCTTGATGTGTTGATCTCTTTGAATTTAACTCCGCGCGGAAGCACCTCAAGTAACTGCGCCCTTACGTAATGGCAATTCGGGCATGTGTCGGAATGATATAGTTCTATTAAAGTCATCTTACTTCCCATTGACTTGCTGTATAAATAACAAATGGTATGGTGACAAATCTTGCCGCACCCATATGTATTATACATTAAGGGATTATATGTAATACTATGGATGAAACAACTATTAACCGTACGAAAGCGGCAATTGATGCATTAATAGAGATCCAACAACTCTGGATCCAATATGTACCGCAGTATGATCTCTCAGACCAGGACCTTATTAAACTTAAAAAACGCCTCCAACGAGCACTTGACAATGTGCAGAAGATATATGACGATAGTGAGGATAAGATGTTGCAGGCGGAAGCGAGGTTAAAGGCGGCGCGCGGGAAGAAGTGAACCAATCAGCATAAAACTTTATGGATAAAATGTCGATTGAAGGCATAAGTGTAAAACATATACTAGAGCATTATCAACGACTTGATGATTTCAAAGGTATTTCAAAAGATGATTTTATTCATACAAACACCATCGGTGATTCCATGACTCCAAACAAACCAACTGACTTAAGTTTCAAACCAAACGAATTTGCTGTAGCACAGCCCATTGATATTGCCGGATCCGTGAGTTATGCAGAGGGGTCTGTTGTCAGCAGAACACTGAAAAAGAGTGAAGCCGGAACAGTGACTCTTTTTTCATTCGATGCAGGACAGGGATTGAGCGAACATTCCGCCCCCTTTGATGCGATCGTTCAGATACTTGACGGGGAAGCGGAATTGACGATCGGTGGCAAAACGATCACTGCGGGGGCGGGAGAGATGGTGATCATGCCTGCAAATATCCCGCATGCGCTTGAAGCTAAAAAGCGGTTCAAGATGATGCTGATCATGGTGAAGGCATGATACTACAATAAGTTGATCTTTGAATTGATGATGATATTCAAATTAGCCCATAGATGTTGCATCTACCATTCTTTTAAGCTTTTCCTCGACCTGTTTAGCAATTGGAATCAATTCAGGATTTTCCACTTTACCCAATTGAACAGTCGGTAAAATTGTGCTGACATAGGTCTTACCATTCTGCGTAAAGACAGTGACATTACATGGAAGTAAAACACCGATATCCCGTTCTGCAGTTAATGCCTCGTATGCGAATTTAGGATTACATGCTCCCATGATCACATAATCATCAAAATCTACATTGATCCTTTCCTTGAGAGTTTTTTTGACGTCTATTTCCGTAAGAACCCCAAAACCCTCTTTCTTTAATTCTTCCTTTACCTTCACAATAGCATCTGAATATCCCAAAGGAACCGATCTTTTGTATACATACATTATATTGACCTCCACATAATTCCAAAAGCAATTAAGATAATATTCTTTTTTTTAGTATTTAATTGATTTCGTTATTTACAAAAATATTGGCGCTGACAATTCTTCAATCTCCTCAAAACTATAGATCGAATTCATATTCTGAATAGCCTGCTAAGATGTACCTCTAATCAAATGGAAATATGCAGCAACAGCAAACTATATACACATCTATGCAGAAATAGGCTCATGGGTCTGAACTTTGCTTTATCGTCATTTATTACGCTTTTCATAATAGTTGACCCCATAGTAAACGTGCCTCTTTTTAGGGCATTTCTCAGTGAATTTGACCAAAAAACCCGCAGGAACATGGTAAAAAAAGCAGTTATTGTGGCTACTGCTGTTCTGGTTATATTTACCCTTGCCGGAAATACAATCTTTCACTTAATTGGCATAGAGATGTACTCTTTCCGAATAGCCGGGGGTGCCATATTACTAATCATTTCCATTGAGATGCTATTGGGCATGAGGCCGAGAACTAAAAGCAGCGCAGCAGAAGAAGAAGAGTCAATGCGAAGTGCGGATCTGGTGGTGACGCCGCTTGCAGTACCATTACTCACAGGACCGGGTGCCATTACTACGGGGATAGTTCTTTTCAATTCAGCAAGCGGAATTACAGATCAGTTCATCCTTTTTGCAGTTATAGGCCTTGTGTATCTACTGTCATATTTAATCCTGTCCAGATCTGAAAAGGTCTTTGACTCCCTTGGTCACACTGGTACGATGGTCATAGTAAGAATAATGGGGCTTTTACTTGCAGCTGTAGCGATCCAGTTCATCATAACAGGGGTTGGGGAAGTTGTGGTGGATCTTGTGGCAACATTGACTGGATAAGTTAAATGAGGATTTCGCCTTGGGTTAAGCAAGGATATTTTATTTCTTACAGCGGTTTCATGTCAACAATCTTTGTTAATATTTGCCTATGCAAATTCGCATGTTTTTGCCTCTCATATGTGAATCTTGCCTCTCCGTAACTTGTTCTTCATACGCAACCTTTATCAGTGATAATATCCTTATGAGGAATCGTACCCCAATACTATAAACACACCCTCGAAGCGGGGTGGGGTAGCCAGGAGATCCCGACGGGCTCATAACCCGTAGATCGATGGTTCGAATCCATCCCCCGCTATTTTTTGGTTTTTTTATATTTAATATAAAACATTATATTGGACTTTCAAGCATCTTTTTATCCTTTTAAAATCAACTAGTCCAACATTTTGCTCGCAATTTTCAACACTCTTTTATATAGCTACTTGATAGTAATTTATAAAAGCACCAATCAAGAGTAAATGCAATGAAAAACACTACCAAGAGCCGTACAATTGAATTAAAGGCATCAGATACTATAAATCGGGAACTATACATATTATCATTATCACGTTTTTTCGAGGATATGGGGACAGGTATGCTGGTTACCCTCATACCGCTGTACATAGTAAATCTTCACACATCGATCTTGCCGGACATGCCGCTTATTCTTAAAGCCGGTATTGTAATGACTGTTTTTGGTTTGTTCAATGCGATCGCACAGCCCATTATGGGTAAACTGTCAGATAAGATCGACAGGAGAAAACCTTTCATTATCTTTGGATTGGTTGGTTACACTGTTTTTTCGCTTATGTATGCCCATGTCACAAGTTATGAGCAGTTACTTGTCCTGCGGATTATGCAGGGAATAACTGTTGGAGCAACCATACCTGCTATAATTACGATGGTGACACACCTTTCCACTCCGGCTACAAGAGGTAAGGCTGTTGGCATATATTCTACGATCCGGGGTCTTGGTTTTGGACTTGGTCCGGTTATTGGTGGTGCAGTTGCAACATATTATAGTTTTAATACCGCTTTTTACCTGTGCGCTGCATTTGGACTTGTGAGTTTCATATTGGTCAATCTTCTTGTGAAAGAAACACACAGTACATGTATTGAGAAGGTTGTGGATGAGGATGTGAATAATGGCAAAGGGTCAATACTTGTTCTTGCAGGTGCTATGTTCATGATGATGGTTGGTATCATGATGATCGTAGCGCTTTTGCCTGAATATGAGATTCGGCTCGGAGCATCGGAGTTTTTATTGGGGGTCGCACTGTCCGCATACATGCTGGCTCGTTTAATATTTCAAACACCCATCGGTTCATTGTCAGATAGGATCGGCAGGAAAAAGTTGATAGTTGGAGGTTTGATATTAAGCGCCCCTCTTGTGATAGGTACTGGCTATGTGACAAGTATTGAGCAGTTGATACTGCTTCGTGCTTTGCAGGGATTTACGATCGCAGCCATTGACACTCCTGTAATTGCGCTGGCAGGTGATCTTTCAGGCGGATCGATGGTTGGTTCAAAACTCAGTATGATAACTACAGCCTATGCAGGCGGGATGGCAATAGGTCCTATATTTGGAGGGTTACTTGCAGGATATGTTACTTTTGAAACACCGTTCTATGCCTGTGCGGTTTTGATGGTGATCGCGGCTGTTATTGTGTGGAAAAAAGTGGATGAGCCGATGCACCACAAGGGGGTTGTGGATTTTGAATGTGGTGAGATCGGATGATCAACGATGTTGTTCAAGTGCATCCATGAGCCCATTAATGTCGGTTGAAAGTGTATCTACTGATACTTCGATCATGAGGTTTACCGTTCCTTCTGAGCCCAATGTCCTGAAATCGGTTTTGAGTCCAAGCACTGTTTTTTTGGTGGCAAACGCATAGCCAAGTTCCCACGCAGTACCAGAGTCAACATCGCTGCCACCGTCAAGTACTGCTACGATGATATCGGAATTATCGATTGCTTCAAGGTTCTTCTGGAAAATATGATCCTGTTTTTCTTTATGCCGCATGTGTGTGGTGTCATTGGAGTCTTCCTGTGGCAGGAATACGAAGAAACCGCGTTCAGTTATCTGGTTGCGAAGTTTGCAGTTAAATTCTCGTTCAGCATTTGAAAATAAGGGTGCTGCGAGATATATTGTTTTTGTTGCGGTCATTTTTTTTCACCAGTTTTGTTTTAGTATGTAATGACGTTTTACTTAATAATGCTAATCCAAGTGGATTGAAAGTAATAGATATATGAAAGAACATCTTGGATTTTGTATATGGATTAGTAATCGCCAATATATGATAATATCATTTTTACGAAAGTATAAGTAATACCTTTATACATATATTATTAAGAGTCAAATGGATGAACTGCGGGACATACCATGCGGCATCAATGGTTTGGATGACATATTAGGTGGTTTTAAAACTCCGTCAACCATACTTATTGCAGGTACTGCCGGTGTTGGAAAAACAACGATGGCACTTCAAATGCTGTCAAATGCTGCGAAACAGGGTGAGAAGACTCTTTATATTCCTTTGACAACAGAAGCACCTGATAAATTAAAGAAGTATCTTTCTACATTCGAATATTTCGATGAATCGGTCCAGATCCATGAGATCAATCGACCGGTGGCTGAAAAAGATCCATTGACCACATTGATAGACATGGGGAACGTTATTGCTTCTGCAAACCCTGACCGTGTGGTGATCGATCCAATTACACCTCTTGGTTTTGGTTTTGTTGAACAGGAAAAAAGACGTTTCATCTATACATTCGATTCCATGGTACAGGAATGGGATTCGCTTGTTGTTCTTACAGGAGAACTACTTATTAATGAAATTCATAACTCTGTGATCAGTCATCTCGCTGACGGCATTATCTATTTGTCAAGAGAAGATGTTGGATATCGTACTGATAATTATTTACAAGTTCTTAAAATGCGAGGAGTGGACCAAAAAGTTAGATCAAGATATATCTCACGTAAATATCGTTGTGGATTGACTTCCGAGGGTATTACAGTGTATCCACACCTAAAATATATAAAAGATATCGTTTTATCGGATAACAAAATTAAATCCGGTACCGATGGACTTGATAAAATGTTAAATGGTGGCATGATGGAAAACAGCACCATGTTGGTTGCAGGTGGATCGGGGACAGGAAAAACAATTTTTGGATTACAGTTCATAAACATAGGACTTTTAGATAACGAACCATGTATTATTGTAACATTTGAAGAACGACCCGAACAACTGATTATGGAGGCGAATCAATTTGGATTTGACCTTGCAAAATACATTGACACTGGATTATTGAAAATTATCTATTCTGAACCGGATAACGTATGTCCGTCAGAACATGCTATGCGCATTAAAAGATATGTGGAAAGTATGGGTGTAAAACGTGTATTTTTTGATGGTATTGTAAACCTTGAAATTACATTACCCGATCCTTTTCAGCTTCGGGGATACTTGCATTCACTCACAGATTATCTAAAAAGTAGCAGTATTACATCTGTTTTCACGACCGAGTTTGTCTCAAATGATAAAGACACGATCATAAACCCGGATGCCTCTTTTATTATGGATTCTGTCGTAATCTTAAAACAGGTTGAATCTGAAAACAAACTCAGAAGATATACCTACATACTAAAATCAAGAGGAACACAACACGACCCTGGAATAAGGGAATATTCCATAACAGATAATGGTTTTATACTACGAGAAAATCTTCGCTGACGCTCAGATTGACTCGGACTATATGTTTATAAAACATATACTACGAGAAAATCTTCGCTGACGCTCAGATTGACTCGGACTATATGTTTATAAAACATATACTACGAGAAAATCTTCATTCGGTCGAACCCGCAATACATTATTATAAATAATATGCTATAAAAAAGGGTGAGATTCACATATTGTGAACCTGTCTCTCCACTGCACTCCCAATTTCAGTCAATTTGTACAATTCGCCTGTCTTCTCAACTAATTCTTTTTCGAGCAATTTTTCCAGAATACCATCCACTGTTAAAGGCACCAGATGCATAGTCTTTGCAATTCTTGCAGCATCAAGTTCGCCTTTTGAACCAAGCAATGCCAATAACTTTTGTCTATTGTTGTTTCCTGTTACAAATCCTATTAATTCATCCATTTATATCACCTTTTACTTTGAAATTTAAAAGAATATATTATACAATACCTTCCTCACTTATGTAACCATCTGACCATTTTATTAGTGTCCTGGCAGGCTAACAGGAATACTTTTATTACCTGTAATGCACATCTAAGGGTGGCGGGCTAGTCCGGGTAGTTCGGCGTTACCTGTTACCCGATATCGCCGATATGCGGGGGACGAAGCCAATAGAAGATGTCCTGATCATTTTCAAACCTGTGATCTCAACGTAGAAGCCCCGTCCTGTTTGGATGGTGTTGATATGAATGCTTGCTGGAAAGCTTGTTTTCTATCTTAACTGCGGAAACCGGTCGAGGCCCGGAAGGGAGCAGACTTACCGTAGACAACTATCGCTTATAGGGTTGCGGAGTGGAGGAGAGATTACAGATCACTTGAAGATGGGAGGGTCAACGACTTGCGGTGTGCCTGCCACTTGAATTCAGCACGCGTTCCAAAGAAAGCGTTAAATATATAGATTGCATTTAGAGGTGCACTCCAAGACATATGTTTGTCGAGATAGCCAAGCTTGGTATGGCGCAGGGTTGCTAACCCTGTGGTGCTCTGCACCTCGGGGGTTCGAATCCCCCTCTCGTCGCTCTCATTACTTTATTTCTATAAGGATTTTTTGAATATCACTTGCTGGTCCTTTGCAGTATAAGCAAAATTCGTATCAAACACCAGATTTATATCAATTGGAAAAATAGATATGGTTATGTCAAGTGATGTTAAAACGATACCATTGATAATCCAAACACCTCCTGACGACAGTTTAAATTGCAGCACCGGATGCGGCACCTGCGGCTCAACAGGCTGTGCCGGAGGGTTTGGGGTCAAAGCAGGATCTGAGAAAGATGTTGTTTACAGGAATCTATTTATCTTTGCAGTTATCGGTATTGTAATGCTCGTTTCATCATACCTGATCATGAAAATATTGACTGCTATTCTTGAATGATTGAAATTATTATTAAGCAGGATTGTCCTCTTTCACTTTACTTTTTCACTTTACTTATATTTTTATACGGATATCGCATCTGCTTATTACATCGCAGACATGTCACGGAAATGTATCTTCCTCGTAGCCTTACCCTTGAACTGCTGCCTGGCACAAGATACGAGCGACAATGTTTGCACATCATGCGTTTCAGACTGGTCGGGAACCTGATCCTGTATCGCATACCTATTCGCCTTGCGAGGAGCACATATCTGTCACTTCTTTGTGGATTTTGTCCAAATTCGTCATGTGCAAGCTCGAAAAGACGATCAATACGTTGGGCTGCAAGATCCTTGATAAGAGATTTCTGGTTTTTTCTTTGACGTGCCATTTTAGCATATTCCCTTAAATCTATTGAACAGAAGACGATAGGATAATGACTTCTATATCAGGATTCTTGTCCTGCACTAATTTTTTAAATAAATCTGCATCAGCCGGAGTGCTATCTAAATAATTATAATGCATCGGGATAACAACATCTGGGGATATAACCACCGCCGCCTCTGCAGCTTCAGACTCGTCCATAGTATATGTCCCGCCAATCGGCAGTAATGCAACATCCACAGATAAACCCTTCATCTGTGGAATAAGATCTGTGTCTCCTGAATGATATATTCTCACTCCATCTATCTCAATTATGTATCCAACTCCAAAACCCTTCGGATGGTATGATTTATTAATATTATATGCAGGAACAATTTCAATGCCTATCCCTTTTATCGCAAGGTCACCGGTCAACATATCTCCTTCACTGATACGTCTTGCATCCCCTCTAAACTCAAGTGTGCAATTCTGTGGTATTAGGGTTGTGGAATCGCTTTTTCGAACCTTTCTGATTGCTTCAGGACTGCAGTGGTCATAATGTTCATGCGTTATCAGTATAATGTCTGCCTGGTCTTCATAATCCACTTTATCAGGAAGTACGTATGGATCAATGTAGATGTTCTTCCCCTCTCCTTTTATCATAAAACTGGAATGTCCCAGCCAGTTTATTGTAACATTTTTAATTGTCGTGCTGCTCATTATAACTCTCTCTTTTGCATCCATATCTTTAAATGTGATCTCAGCCGTATCTTTGCCAGAACAGCCGCTGATAATGATAATTAGTATAATAGATATTAAAACTGCCGTATATTCACTATTTCCCATAGAAACTGGTACTCCAAATTGATATAACAAGTTTTTAATAGATAAACATTACATCCTATTTTTAGAGGGGTTTAGAAACTTTGCATCATTGAGCAAAGGCGAAAAGCATATTAAGGATATTTGATGTAGTACAGAGTCTACTTGATGAAATATAACTCTAGAACAGTTTGAGGTGCATTTATTCATATAAATCTAAAACCGATCGGTATTATCAAAAAAGCCGGTAAATATTCCGAAATATTGATATATTCTGACTTTGAGCAAGTTGTTAAAAACACGATCTCCAAACTTGAAAAGAGTGTGGGAATAAGTCAAAACCTGCTAATAATCCACAAGAACAATGGCCAAAATGATGGTCATCAGGTACAGGTCACAAAAACAGCATTCATTGAATGCGTTGGGAATGTACTTAAAGTGAAAAAGATCAACGCAAATGATGACTCGGTAATTGATGTGCGGTTTGATAGCGATGATCTGGTAGTAGGCCAATAACTTATTTTACATATAACGTTCTTTTTTAATAACTATGGGTGCCGATATTGGAGATCTGCTTGAAAAAAGAACAGTTGAATTATCTGACCTATCACACAAAGTGGTAGCAATTGATGCATACAATATACTTTACCAATTCCTCAGCATTATCCGCCAGCGTGATGGAACCCCACTTACAGATTCACACGGCAATATCACATCCCATCTCTCCGGAATATTATATCGTATAACCAATCTGGTCGAGAGCGGAATTAAACCTGTTTTTGTATTTGATGGTAAGCCTCCTGAAATGAAATTGAAGACACTTGGTAAACGTAAAGAGGTGCGTGAGAATGCGCACGAAAAATGGGATGAGGCAAAAGAAAAAGGTCTTGCTGAAGAGGCATTCAAATATGCACAGGCATCTTCAAAGGTGAATGCTGATATTGTAAATGATGCAAAACATCTTCTTGAACTCATGGGTATCCCATACGTCCAGGCACCATCTGAAGGTGAGGCACAGGCTGCCTATATGGTGCAGAAAGGAGATGCTGACCTTGTAGGCTCGCAGGACTATGATGCAATGCTCTTTGGCGCGCCTGATGTTGTGAGGAATCTTACAATAACAGGAAAGAGAAAGGTGCCCCGTAAGAATATCTATGTGGATGTGAAACCTGAAGTTGTCAATCTGGACGAAAGCCTACGGGCACTTGGGGTTGATAGATCTCAGTTGATCGATATTGCTATTTGTGTGGGTACGGATTTTAATACAGGACTTGAGGGGATCGGTCCTAAAAAAGCGATTAAACTGATCAAAGAACATGGGAACATCGAAACTGCACTGGGTAATATTGACCGGTCAATAGAGAATCTTGATGAGATGAAAGAGTTTTTTATACACCCACCTGTAACAGATGAATACACACTTGAATGGAAGAATCCTAACAAGGAGAAATTGATCAAATTCTTATGTGGTGAACACGATTTTTCAGAAGAACGGGTCAATAAAGCAGTCGACAGACTTGACGCAGCATCTGGTAGTCGGCAGCAAAAAACACTGGATAAGTGGTTCTGATCGTTATTTGATGGCAATGCAATCCGCCGCCAGGCGGCACATCTTCCAATCATCGATAAAATGCTCATTTCGATCGAGTTGAAAATTGCAACGGTACACCAAAACTGCAGTAGAACTGCAGGATATAATTATCAAGATTAACTTGATATATAGAATTTTACAAATCATATAGCATTAAAAATCGAGATACGTATACTCATTGATCTCTTTTTTCATATTATTCAGGATGCTTCTGCCCATCTGAGTACTAATATCCCCATCATCTATAGATCTTTGAACCGATGTTTCAATTCCGTGCACCAGACTTCGTTTATTGAACTTAAGCATGGTCAGTACATCGTTTACCGTATCACCCTTTATGACCCTCTTGATATCCCATTCATCATCATCTTTCAACACAATATGAGCCTCATGAACAGCCCCGAACAGGTTGTGCAGGTCACCTATGGAATCCTGGTATGCGCCCAAAAGAAGTACCGCCACATAATACGGATTATTGTCAAGTGCATGTAACTCCAGCAAATCCTTGACATCCTTAACATCAACGAACTTATCGATCTCCCCGTCCGAATCACATGTTATATCCAGTATTGTGCCTCTATTTGTGGGTTCTTTGTTCAATTTCTGGATAGGGACAATAGGGAATAACTGGTCTATAGCCCAAAAATCAGGCATACTCTGGAACATTGAGAAATTGCCAATATACTTTTTTGATATCAATTTCCTGACATAATCGAACTCTTCAGATTCATTCTCTGTCTGCTGTAAATAACGGTATATCTTCTGGCAGATCTTGTAGAACAGTGTCTCACCTTTGGCTTTATCTTCCAGACTCAACTGTCCCAGATTGAACATATATATTATTTCATCTTTATATTCCAGACTGTCATGGTATAATTCCCTATAATTCTTTATTGTGATTTCATCTAAACAACTGTAGAGATTCTGAAGTACATTAGGTGTATCTTCTCCCACTTCGACATTCCGGTCATAGTGAATGGATTTTTCGTAAGCAAGATTAGTGATTAGCATTGAATGATATACCACAATTGCCCTACCGCTCTCAGTCACAACAGTCGGGTGCTCTATACCTTCTTCATCACATATTTCCTTTAATGTGAATACCACATTGTTAGTATATTCCTGCATGGAATAATTGGCGCTTGCATCGGAAGAGGTTTTGCTTCCATCATAATCCACACCAAGACCACCACCTATATTGAAGTATTCAAGGGCAGAAGCCATTCCTTTCACTTTTGCATATATACGGGATGCTTCCTTGACAGCATTTTGGATCCTTCTAACCTCTGTGATCTGTGAACCAATGTGGAAATGTAGCATCTTGAGATTGGGAACCATGTTATTCTTGGCAAGTATATCCAGTGCTGTGAGCAACTCAACTGTGGTAAGACCAAACTTGGATGCTTCACCGCCGGATTCGGCCCATTTACCGCTCCCCCTTGAATATAACCTTAGTCTGATACCCAGACATGGATTGGCATTTAGTTTTTTAGAAAATTTGATGATATCATGGATCTCATCCAACTGATCAATAACAAGTATGATATTATTCTTAAGAAGAGATGCTTCAATGGCAGTCCTGATATAATGTTTATCCTTATAGCCATTGCAGACCAACAACGATTCGGGATTGAGTTTGAAGGATAGACTCTCGATCAGTTCAGGTTTACTGCCAGCTTCCAGACCATAGTTATACTTTTTTCCGGCTCTTACGATCTCATCAATTACGTCTTTTCGCTGGTTTACCTTTAAAGGAAATACCCCTTTATACCTGGCCTGATATCCGGATTCATTGATCGACTTATCAAAGCATTCATACAGTTCATGTATCCTGCTCTCGAGTATTTGAGGAAAACGAAGAAGCACAGGAGTATTTATCTTGCTTTTTTTGAGATGTTCGATGACCTCAAGGATCTCCAATTGAGATTGTCCCTTATCTGGTTTTACCACCAGATTTCCTTTACGGTTTATACCGAAATATCCGTGACCCCAATCATCGATACCGTAGAGGTCTTTTGAATTCTGGTTTTTCCAACCGGTTGTAGTATCAAGGTTTTTCTTTGTTTTCATTTGACAATTCCTACATTGATATGAAACTTGTAACTAGATAAGAATATCCGATTTAATCTTTGCGATACGATATTTGGTATGAAAATACTCTTATTTTCATGCTCGTGGGTGTCCGACGGGTCATGAATGTTTATTTATCGAATACCTTCGGAAGATTTCTTCTCGTATTTGTCTATCAGTTTCTTTAATACTTCTATCTTAGCACCGCAAAGATCAATGTTAAGGATCAGGTCACTGACCTCGCCTCATTGTTTGTGCCTCTGATCTATAAAAGGATAAGTGATTCACCAGTCATCTCAACAGGTTTCTCAATACCCAACAACTTAAGCATTGTCGGTGCAATATCCGAAAGTTTGCCATTACGAAGTGATACTCCACTTTCATCAGTTACATAGATGCACCGAACCGGATTACAGGTGTGTGCAGTATGCGCTTGCTTGCTATCATGGTCAAGCATTTGTTCTGCATTCCCGTGGTCGGCTGTAATTATTGCAGCACCACCAACCTGCAACAAAGTATCTATCACTTTTCCAACGCATTCATCTATAGTCTCGACTGCCGACACCGTAGCATCAAAAAAGCCTGTGTGTCCAACCATATCAAGATTTGCATAGTTGAGGATAATCACATCATATTTGTCGGACCTGATCTTCTCGATCAATTCTTCCGTAACCTCATACGCACTCATTTGCGGTTTGAGATCATACGTGGCAACTTTTGGTGATGGAATTAAACACCTGTCTTCTCCTTTATTTAAGATCTCCAAACCACCATTAAAGAAAAATGTCACATGCGCATATTTTTCTGTTTCAGCGATACGAAGTTGCTTTAAGTAATTTTTGCTGAGCACTTCCCCGAGTGTGTTTTTGAGATATTCATGTGGATATACAATAGGAACTTCAAGTTTCTCATCATACTGGGTCATGCAAACGAAATGCACCTTTGGATATACTTTCCTCTCAAATCCTTCAAAATCATCTTCAACAAAAGCGTATGTCAACTGCCGCGCACGGTCGGGTCGGAAATTAAAAAATATGACTGAATCGTTGTCTTTTATGGTCGCTGTAGGCTCTCCATTATCATCAACTATAACAGTCGGTCTGACAAATTCATCTGTCTCGTTACGTGCATAACTTTCAACAATAGCCGTCTCGGCATCCTTTGCATGAAGACCGTTTCCAAGTGTTAGCGCATCGTACGCAAGTTTGACACGCTCCCATCGCCTGTCCCTATCCATGGCATAATACCTGCCGGATACCGTTGCAATGCTCCCAATTCCGTAATCATCGCATGTCTTCTTGATCTTTTTAACATCATCAATGGCACAGGCAGGAGGGACATCACGCCCATCCAGAAATGTATGAATGTACACCCGCTCAAGACCCTCCCTTGATGCAAGATCGATAAGCGCGATAAGGTGGTTGATGTGACTGTGCACGCCGCCGTCTGACAATAAACCCATGAGATGCAGTGCACAATCGTGTTCCTTTACATTTTTGATCGCATCCAATAACATAGGATTGGTATAGAGATCTCCAGTTTTTATGTCACGATTTATCCTTGTAAGATCCTGATACACAACACGTCCCGCGCCGATGTTGAGATGGCCTACCTCGGAATTACCCATCTGACCTTCAGGAAGTCCCACGGCTTCGCCTGATACTTCAAGAATAGATGTCGGATAAGTTGCCACCAACCTATCAAGGTTTGGTGTGTTCGCAGCCAATATTGCATTACCATCTTTTGATGGAAGGTAGCCCCAGCCATCAAGTATCATGAGCAGTAGCGGCCGTTTTGGTTGAGTCATAAAACATAGATTGGTTTTATTGGTATTAAATGCGTTGTTACAATGTTTTTTTGTGAAAATTATAAGAAAAGTTTTGTCGGATAATACACAATTCTTTTTTTAATTCGTTCAACACTTCGTTTCCCGCAATCCAACCGAGAACACCGCTGCCACGAATATCATTCCTGCCAGCACCGTAAAAGCAGTCCTCGCACCATAAATGTCAAGGAACACGCCGCCCAATACAGGACCAAGCGCACCTCCGAGCCAGCGTACCATGTTGAAAGTGCCCATTGTTGTAGCCAGTATCCTTGTGTCAGTTCTCACAACCTCGTCCACTAAAATCGTAGTGGATAGTGTCACCACGGGTCCAAAACAGAGTCCCACAAATGCGAAATTGACCGCTATCATCCAAGGGGTTGTGGGTACGTGTGAAAACAGAAGTAGGGCGATGCCTCCAAGTATGGTGACAGCAATCAGTGGTTTTTTCCTGCCAACGATATCCGAAAGCCAGCCGCATGATGATGCACCAAAGGAACTCGTAATTGCATAAGGGATGAACAATAATCCGGTTGATGCTGTCGAGATTCCTGAATCGAGTGCAAAGAAAGGCAAGACATAAGACGCTCCGACAACTGCCATCATGCAGAGCATACCCACAAGGGTCGCAAACATAATTGTCCTTGTCCTGAAAAGATCAAGTGAAAGATACAGCAATTTACCAAGACGATGCTCTTCCTGTGACTGAGGTCTGGTCTCATGTAAAAGTAGTGATATAATCGATATCAAAAATGCGAATGCTGCAAGCCAGATAAAGACAATTCTCCATCCATACAATTCACCGAGCACACCGCCTACCGAATATCCCGAAACAGTACCAAGGCCGGTCGCTGCTGCCAGAATTCCCATACCTTTCCCACGCTCATGAAAATCGTACATGTCCCCAA
>JAHYJJ010000159.1:0-3161 GCA_019429165.1 Methanosarcinaceae archaeon
AAACTGCAACCTCAAACTACAACCTTAAACTGCCACCAAATGCGTAAATAGTAGCCTTTATAATCAACAAACACAATTACTACAATAAGAAATAACGGTTTTAACACAAGAGGGAGCATCATGCCTTTAGTCACAAACAAAGAAGTACTGGACGCCGCAAACGACGGTGGATACGCAGTTGGGGCGTTTAACATCAACAATATGGAGATCGTACAGTCAATTGTCACTACCGCATCAGAGATGAATGCGCCTGTAATCCTTGCAGCAAGCCAGGGTGCAATCAGTTATGCAGGCATCGAATATCTTGAAGCCATAGTAAAAGTCGCAGCCTCCAAAACAAATACTCCCGTGACCCTGCACCTTGATCATGGCACGGATTTTAATGTTATATTGCAGTGTATCCGACATGGATTTACCTCTGTGATGATCGATGGATCACACCTGCCTTTTAAGGAGAATATTGCGCTAACAAAACGAGTCGTTGAAGTAGCACACCCCTGCGGGGTGTCCGTTGAAGCAGAACTTGGACGACTGGGTGGGGTTGAGGACAACATTTCCGTTGATGAAAAAGATGCCATATTCACACATCCTGATGAGGCGGCGCAATTTGTTGAAGAGACCGACGTGGATTCGCTTGCGGTTGCGATCGGCAGCGCACACGGGATATACAAAGGCGAACCTAAACTTGATTTCGAGAGGCTTGAGAAGATCGACAAAAAAGTAGACATTCCGCTTGTATTGCACGGTGCCTCCGGCATACCTGAGAAGAGCATCAAAAAAGCTGTGAAACTTGGAATTAACAAGATCAATATCGATACAGAACTTCGTCTGGCATTCAGGGATGCTGTCAGGAAAGTAGTTACAGAAACAGATGCATACGATCCGCGAAAGATATGCGGACCTGCGCGGGATGCAATGAAAGAGATAGTCAAATACAAGATTGGTATTTTTGGCAGTGGAGGTAAAGCATAAAGTAATACGAGTAAATCTTCGCTATGCTCAGATTAACTCGCACTATATATTTATAAAATATATACTATTAAAAACGTGATAAGTGATCAAAATGAACAATGAATTCATCAAATACCATGCAGGTTCCGATACGTATATTATTGGAAAGAAAGCATATTTTGAGGATGCTGTGGCAATTGATGGTAACGCAATGGTCGGAGCAGGTGCTAATTTTTGGAAAGGGCTGAAAGTTAGCGGTTCACTTGAACTTGGCAAGGGCTCGTTTGTAAAAGGTGATGTGAAGGCTGAGAATGCTATCATCGGATCACGTACAGAGATCAATGGCAACGTTGAAGTTGAAAATGACCTGACGCTGCTCGATGAAGTTGCAATTGCAGGATCTGCGACTTGTGGGGGAGAAATGCTCGTGCGCCCGGGGTGTTCAATGGCGTTTGCAAAGGCTGAAAAAACTCTTGAACTCATCGGAAAAGTTGATGTAAAAGAGATCGAAACAGGTACAAAAGTGATCGTGCGGTCGGAATAACACAGGTTATTTTCCTTATTCCACATATTATTCTCTTTGGTATAAAAATACCCTCATTTTATTGCCCGTGGGTGTCCCGACGGGTCATGAATGTTTATTTTTATTTTTCCCTTTCCTCTGCCAGCAGTTTCAATATCCTGTTTCGAAGTATATTTGCTTCTGGGCCAGTCCTATCACGTGGTCGCAGAAGATCAACATTAATGATCTCTCTGATCTTGGCTGGACGTGCACTCATGATTACGATCCTGTCCGCAAGGAACACCGCTTCATCCACACTGTGGGTAACAAATAAGATGGTTACATTTTTTTTACCCCATATTTCCAGAAGTTCATGCTGTAGCATGTTCCTGGTCTGGGCATCAAGTGCCCCGAAAGGCTCATCCATGAGCAATACCTGCGGTTCTGTTGCAAGTGCACGGGCAATTGCGACTCTTTGTCGCATCCCACCTGAGAGTTCGTAAGGATAACTATTCTTGAATAATTCAAGACCTACGAATTCCACATATTTTTCTGCGATCTCGCGTGCCTTTTTCTTTTTTAAACCCTGCATCTGCGGTCCAAACGCAACATTGTCTATTACAGTTCTCCACGGAAAAAGAGAATATTCCTGAAATACCATACCTCGTTTTGGGTCTGGAATAGTAATTTTCGTACCATCGAGCAGTATCTCACCGGTTGTGGGAGTGTCAAGTCCGGCAATGATACGCAGGAGTGTGGTTTTACCGCAACCTGATGGACCGATGAAACAGACGAATTCTTTATCTTTTATCTCAAGATTCACATTGTTAAGTGCCTTTGTTGGTGCGCTGCCTTTTTTACCAAATATCCGCGAAACATTGGTCACTGTTAGTCTGCCCATTTACATCACGACTCCCTCGCGCCATTTAAGCAAGCGTTCATCCACGTAGTACCTAAATGCCCTATCAATAACAAGTCCAATTAAACCGAGTAGCAGCATATAAACAAGCACGAAATCCATCTGGTGCAAGTAATAGTGCCACCATATCTTGTATCCAAGGCCATTCGTGCTGACCCCGAACATTTCTGCGGCAACAAGACACATCCAGCCGACTCCCATAGCGATCCGTATCCCTGCCGCGATAGAAGGGAGTGCAGATGGAAGTGCTACATAGCGTATAAGGGAGAGATCGCGCGTACAACCCAAAACATTTGCTGCTTCCACATATATGATAGAAACGTTCTTAAATCCAGTATAGGTGTTTATGATAACTGGGAACACTGCACCAATAAATACTACAAAACCGGCTGATTGATGAGTTAGGCCAAACCATATAATTGCAAAAGGGATCCATGCAAGCGGAGGGATGGGGCGTATGATCTCGATTATTGGGTCAAAGATACGGTTTATAGTTTTAAACCACCCCATTAGGATGCCGATAGGTATTCCAATAATCAATGCAAAAAATAGTCCAATTCCAAAGTGAAGCAAACTTACGGATATGTCCGCGTATATTGCACCGCTTTTTATCACTTTGAAAAAAGATAACACAACATCAACAAAACTTGGTAAGAACAATTTGTTCTTTACAAGCAAGTCTGCAACAAGTTGCCACAATACAACCACACTTAAAAGCGAAAGTGCTTCAAGTCCTCTCTTGTGTATTGTCTCCTTGATATTGTTGTCCATGTATCCTCCGGAATGTGG
>JAHYJJ010000009.1:0-23903 GCA_019429165.1 Methanosarcinaceae archaeon
TATGAAAACGTAAACCTGCTTCCAAATAGTGAACATGTTATGGGTTTTGAATCCCAATATTTGAGGGAGAAGACCATACCAAAAACATTAGTGAACGCGACGCTGCAATTGGAATGGATGGAAGATGAGGTATTGAAACAAATGTAGGGATTTTTTTGTTTAATTAAACTTACAACGCTAAAAAAGTAATTTTCTTTACTTTATCTAGCAATTCTCTTACATCATGAGATTTCACATCTTCTTTAGAGTGTGTGCAGTTATTTCTTATTGAAGATAGATGCTGTATTGATTTGAATAAAGTTAGATCAAAATCAGGAACTTCATCTGATTTATACAACTTCGTTGCTAATGGTTCAATAGTATCTTTTTCACCCACGTCGATTAAATTTACCTCACATAGTGTTTTTAGATACCTTTCTAAAACAACTCCTGCGATAGCACCTGAAGCACGATTTAAGTTATATTTGTATAGTATTTCTGCTTGTTCTAATTCTGAATTCAAAAGGTCGGTAGTTAATATTTTCTTAAAATTTGTTTCCTTAAGCGAGATTGTTGGGATTATTGTATGTAAAATATTTACTTGTTCATCAAATGCAGCAATGAATCGATTTCGCAATATTTTTTTGCTCACATAATTTCCTAATATGCAACCCTTTATTGCAGGATATTCCTCTTCAAATAATTCATATCTATCAGAATATTGTTTTGCAATTAATTTTGTAACAGCAAACCAAATCTCGTATTTCTGAAGTAATTTTCTTTGTATTGGTTTTGCTGAATCAGATACTATTACACAGCCATATGTAACACTTGGTACTGATGATTTGACAAGACCATATTTACTGTTTGCTGCTGGTATTTCAACACACAATTCTACAAATGTTTCGAATAAGTTTTCTAACTCCTTCGCTTCTTCTGTATAAGCATTAATATCAAAATTGGCCTTGGGACAAAATTGCCGCAGCATAGCGGTTAGTTTTTACGATAAAAATGCCAAAAAACGCCACGGCATATCGATTCAATAAATAATATTGTCCCAAGGCCTATCAAAATTGTACATATTAAATAAAAGGCGTTAATTCACTATATAGAGTTTGTGTATCTCCTTTTATTTGTTCATCATATTTCTTGATTTAGAACTCTTTGATGTCCGAACTCATGTTCGTTCATATCATCTTTCGACTCTTCGAATTGCACAAGGTGTCATTTTTCGTTTGACATCCATATCCCTTAACTTCAACAACTTGCCATCTAAAAACCACTCCCAAAAACCAATAAAACTCAAACCCCCCAACCTATCCTTTTATATACAATGACCACTAACTAGAGGTTAGTACCCATATAACATACCTCCTTGGTTACTAACCCACTGTGTATATCTTCCCCCCTCCATAAGTAAACCCATGCTAAAGCATGGATATACACTATTAACCTTGGGCCCTCCCCCAAGGTAATATTACTAACTCAGACTTACATGTAAGCATAAAATCGAGGATGAAATATGGAACCAGCACAGATACTCGACATACTGGGCAACGAAAACAGGAGAAAGATCCTTCAACTCCTATCCAACCGCCCGTGTTATGTCAGTGAGATATCAGGACGACTCGGTGTTGGCCCAAAGGCAATTATCAGTCATCTGAATATGCTTGAAGAAAACGGAATAATAGAATGTAGCGTAGATGAGCAAAGACGTAAATATTTCAACATTGCAGACAACATGCGAATTGAAGTCGCAGTATCCCCTCATTTCTATGCTGTATCCATACATACCACTCCCGTAAACAGATACTATTTTAAAGAAAATGAAAATGAAACGATCGAAGTGCAAAAATCACACTTTGCATCAATTCTTGCAGAATTGAGCCGTGAAATACAGAATACAAAAACCCAACAGGAAGAACTCGCACGCAAACAACAAGAATTACAAATCGAATATTCCGAACTAATGGACATCTGTATGGATGCTATAGATAAAGTTTCAGAAAATCCCCTTCAGGCAGAAATATTATATGCACTGCTAAAAAATGAACAGAGCATAGCATCATTATCATACTATTTTACAACACATCCAAGTATGATCAGTGCACAGGTAGTAACAATGGCTAAAAGAGGGCTCATTGAATATACCATAAGGGATAATCAACAATATTGGAAAATACTTAGATCTGAAAACGAAACCGGTGATGAACAATGAGTGAAGAAATTATTGTACGGGTAGCCGAAGCATACCATCGGGATGCAGGCAGGGGCATTGCCAGACTTGACAAAGACCTGATGTTAAAGATCGGCGTTGTAAGCGGCGATATCATCGAGATCAAGAGTAAAGAAAAAGCATACGGCATAGTCTGGCCAGGATACCCGGATGACACAGGGAAAGACACCATACGAATTGATGGTAACATCCGCAACAATGCCAAAGTCGGTCTGGATGACAAAGTGACGATCAAAAAGATCGATGCAAAAGAAGCGAAAAAAGTAACTCTGGCACCAACACAACCTGTCAGACTGGTTGGTGGCACACGATACATATTACGAATACTGGAAGGAAGACCAATAGACCGCGGCCAGAACATACGTGTTGAGACCGTCAACAACCCGCTATCGTTCATTGTCATGTCAACGACCCCCTCCGGACCTGTTATTGTAACACGCAACACAGAGATAGTGCTAAAGGAAAAACCGGTTGAGGAAGGACTGACAACTGAACATCTTTCATACGAGGATATCGGCGGACTCAAACGTGAGATCGGACTTGTGCGCGAGATGATAGAACTGCCCCTGCGCCATCCCGAACTGTTCCAGAAACTTGGTGTCGAGCCGCCAAAAGGAGTTCTCCTCCACGGACCTCCCGGAACCGGAAAGACCATGATCGCAAAGGCAGTTGCATCCGAGACAGACACTAACTTCATATCTATTAGTGGTCCTGAGATCGTATCAAAATACTATGGTGAAAGTGAACAAAAACTGCGCGAGATGTTCGAAGAAGCCCAACGTGACGCACCATCGATAATCTTCATAGATGAGATCGATTCAATTGCACCAAAACGCAGTGAAGTTACAGGCGAAGTTGAGCGCAGGATTGTTGCACAATTGCTCTCACTCATGGACGGATTGCAATCCAGAGGCGAGGTCGTTGTCATTGCTGCAACCAACCGCCCGGATTCAATCGATGAAGCCCTGCGGCGCGGCGGCAGGTTTGACAGGGAGATAGAGATAGGCATCCCTGACCGCAACGGAAGATTGCAAATATTGCATGTCCACACACGTGGAATGCCTCTTGAAGGTGATATGGATCTCGAAGGACTTGCAGATATCACACACGGGTTTGTAGGTGCTGACCTCTCATCACTCTGTAAAGAAGCTGCAATGCATGCAATTCGCAGAATGTTGCCTGTTGTCAATATCAAAGATGAGATCCCACAAGAGATCATGGATGAACTTAAGGTAACAAAAGAAGATTTCGATGAAGCGTTGAAAAATATTGAACCATCAGCCATGCGTGAAGTATTCGTAGAAGTAGCGCATGTTAAGTGGGAAGATATTGGTGGACTGGATGAGTCAAAACAGGAACTTATCGAGGCAGTCGAATGGCCACTAAAGTACCCGGAACTATTCAAAGTCATCAACACCAAACCCCCGCGCGGCATCATGCTATTCGGACCACCGGGCACCGGTAAGACAATGCTTGCAAAAGCCGTTGCAAGTGAGAGCGAAGCAAATTTTATCAGCATAAAAGGACCGGAAATGCTGAGCAAGTACATTGGCGAATCCGAACGTGCCGTCAGGGAAACATTTCGCAAGGCAAAACAGGCTGCACCGACCGTGATATTTTTTGACGAGATAGATTCGATCGCACCACACCGTGGTACAAGTTCCGACTCGCATGTAACAGAGCGTGTTGTCAGCCAGATACTTACTGAACTGGACGGCATCGAAGAATTAAAGGACGTTGTGATCGTATCTGCAACTAATAGACCTGATATGGTAGACCCCGCACTATTGCGCCCTGGCAGGTTTGATCGGCTTATCTACATCAAAGTGCCAGATAAGGAAAGTCGCGAAAAGATATTTGCAATCCATCTTGAAGGTAAACCGATTACCGAAGAGATTAAATTGTCCGAACTTGCAGATATGACCGACGGATATGTTGGTGCAGATATCGAGGCGATATGTCGTGAAGCTGCAATGCTTGCAATGCGTGAGATAATCAAACTCAATACAGACAAGCCGGAAATATTGAAGATGGCAGAAAAGATACGGCTAACCAAAGACCACTTCAAACGTGCAGTGTCGCGCGTCAAACCAACAACATCGAGAAGTGCGTTAAACTTATATGAACAGAGCGCAGAGATGTTTGCAAAATATTCAGTTAGCGATTATGAACCGCAGGAAGAAAGTGAAGATGAACAGGGAATAAATTCCATGACAGATCATATTAACTAAATTCATCAAGAGGTGATATATTATGGCAGATAAAAGAAGAAGGCGAAATTTGTTCGATGATATTTTCGGGGAAAACAACTTTGAAGATATCGAAAACGTTATCGACCATATATTCAATGAAATGGGGGTCAGCATGGATGATCTTTCAAACCAGCCTTTCGTGTATGGATTCTCTGTTAATCAACGCCCGGGTGAAGAGCCGGAAATTCATGAATTTGGAAACGTTCCCCCCGAACCAGGAGCCATAAAACCAAAAGGGCAGCAGATAAATATCGGCAAAATTGAACCTCTTGTCGATGTTTTTGAAACCGAAGATTGTGTACATGTTGTTGCCGAAATGCCGGGTATCGAGAAGGAAGACATACAATTGGATGCAACCGATTCAACAGTTGATCTTAAAGCAACACATGGTGAACGGAAGTATTCCGAATATATTGAACTGCCGGTCAAGGTTGACCCGGACAGTGCAAAAGCAACCTATCACAATGGTGTACTTGAAGTCATTTTTGAGCGACGGGAACCCGAGAAAAAGACCTCGATCCAGATCAATTAGATTTATTACGCGGGCAGGTTTACTGCTATTTACAGGGTGCAACGGAATGTGGGATATGGCTCACGATCTGTTGCACTTTTTTTTTAATATCATCTTTTAATTTCAAACATTAATAACAGTTATATGATGTAAAATCAATTAGCTAAGAATGGACTCATTTACTGCAATTACACTTGCGATTTTTTTACCATTCGTTTTTGCAGGACTCATACCCTTTGCACATAAAATCCTAAAACAGCACATAGGCTGGTTTGCAGTCGCAGTCGCACTTATAAGTTTTTTATTAATTGCAAAAGTAGCCCCAATCATAGTTAATGGCGATACTGTCAATGGTGCTGTTCCATGGCTGCCGAGTATCGGTGTTGAATTCAGCATCTATGTAGACGGACTGAGCCTTCTGATCGGATTCCTGGCGTCCGGTATCGGCGTAATAATAATTTCATACTCGAATGGCTACATGTCCCAAAAAGAGGACCTGCCAAGATACTACAAGTGGCTTCTTTTATTCATGGGTTCCATGATCGGAATGGTATTCTCGGCAAACACCATCCAATTGTTCATTTTCTGGGAACTGACAAGTATCACATCATTCATGCTTATCGGATACTGGCGCGATAAACCGGAATCCATATACGGTGCTACAAAATCACTGGTACTGACTGCATCAGGCGGACTCGTCATGTTTGCAGGATTCCTGTTACTCAGTTCAATAACAGGCACATTTGACATACCAACTATTCTCCATAGCGAATCATTGATCAGTGCCATACACGAGCATAAATTTTTCCTACTGACATTAACACTAATATTCATAGGGGCAGCTGCAAAATCGGCACAGGGCCCATTCTACATCTGGCTTCCCAACGCAATGGAAGCCCCAACTCCTGTCAGTGCTTTTTTGCATTCAGCAACAATGGTCAAGGCAGGCATCTATCTTGTAGCAAGGATACACCCAATATTCTCTGGCACTGATGCATGGTTCTACCTTGTAGCAGGCACAGGCATGGCTACAATGGTCGTTGCAGGATTCCTTGCATTCCGCCAGACTGATATCAAAGCCATACTGGCATATTCTACGATCAGTCAACTTGGTTACATCATGACTATGTACGGTTACACCACACATAACGAACCCGGGATTGGTGTGGCAGCAGCAACATTCCACTTACTCAACCATGCAACATTCAAAGCATGCCTGTTCCTTGTGGCTGGAATAGTAGCACATGAAGCCACCACGCGTGATATTCGTAAACTGGGCGGGCTTCGCCGCGAAATGCCAATAACATTCATTATAGCATCAATTGGTGCGCTTTCAATGGCTGGCGTACCGCCACTCAATGGCTTCCTGAGCAAGGAAATGTTCTACGAATCTTCAATTGAGATGGGGGCAGCACTTGGCTCACCATACACCATACTAATTCCTGCCATCGCAGTTCTTGGTGGCGTATTCACATTCGCTTATTCAATAAAATTAATAGACGGCATATTCCTTGGCAAACGTCACGAAGAGGAACTGCCACATCACATACATGATCCTGGTGCAACAATGCTTATTCCTGCTGCATTCCTTGCATTTCTGGTCATCCTGTTTGGGCTTGTACCCTCCATTCCTGTTCACAACATCGTTGAACCAACCACAGCAGGAATTTTACTTGAAGATGTAGAATTACATGTGAAATTATGGCATGGGTTTACGACATCACTTTTTATGACGATCTTCACATTCATCATTGGACTGCTGGTTTATTCAAAATACGATGCGATTGCTACCTGGCAGGACAGGTTCAATGTACGACATCCACGCATTAGCATTAATTATTACTATGACCGGGCAGTTGAAAATGCTATGTCAAATGCATACAGGGCATCATCTATTCTGCAATCAGGGAACATAAAGACATATATGATTTCACTACTCATTTTCATGGTCGCAATGGCTACAATACCTGTTGCAACTGTTATAATCACAGGTGCTGACATGATCCCTCCTGACTTTAACTTTAACATTAACCTAAACTTTGGATCTGCACCATATGAGGCGTTATTGATGTTGCTTATCGCTCTCGCAGCGATAGCAGTAGCATTACTGCCGGCATACCTTCCGGCAATCGTTGCATTATCATTGCTGGGTTATATGATCGCGATCTTATTCATCTATCTAAAAGCACCTGATCTTGCACTCACACAAATACTGATCGAGACGCTTTTGACCATAATATTCCTGATCGCGATCGTAAAAATCCCACAAAAATTTAAGGAAGTTATCCCGAGATCAACAATGGTTCGTGACATAGTGATCTCATCTGTGGTTGCAAGTACTGTTTTTATAATGCTGATAAATGCAACGCAGGGAATTGTGCCCCCATTCGAATCCCTGTCACACTATTTCCTTGAAAAAAGCCTGCCTCTTGCAGGTGCTTACAACGTGGTCAATGTGATAATTGTTGATTTCAGAGGGTATGATACCCTTGGAGAGATATCTGTACTCTGTCTGACAGCACTTGGGGGATACAACCTTATCCAAAGCAGAGGTGCCAAAAAATGACAACCCTTATCGCGAAAACCATCACAAAGATATGTTTGCCGCTGGTAATACTATTCTCAATTTCCCTGCTGTTCGGAGGTCACAATGATCCGGGCGGGGGTTTTATAGCAGGAACCATGTTCGTGGCTGTAATAGCACTTACGTATGTAGTGTTCGGACTTGGATATACAACAACGTTCTTTGATCCTGACTGGAGCAAATGGTTTGCTTTTGGTTTGCTGCTTTCAATAATGACTGCTTTTGGATCAATTATCAGGGGGCACAATTTCCTGTGGAGTGCATTTGAATACAGGCACCTGCCATTGATCGGTGAGGTCGAACTGGCATCTTCCACAATATACGATATCGGAGTATATTTTGTTGTCATCGGGACGTTATTATCGATCTTCAAGATAGTAGGTGAGAACAAGTGAACAACACTCTTCTCTCACTTACCATCGCGATACTGTTCGGGGTGGGCACGTTCCTTATCATGCGACGGGATATAATCAGAGTGATAATCGGACTCAGTATCCTGTCCCATGCCGTAAATATGATGATCATATCAGTCGGGATCTTTGATGGCACGAAAGTCCCGATCATAATGGAACTTTCACCAAACACAGCCAAAAGTTCTGGTACTATATTCACTGACTCCCTGATCAATGGCACGCTGGCTCCGGTGACCACAGGCATGCATGTTGAGTATGTAGACCCGCTTGTGCAGGCAATGGTACTTACTGCTATTGTAATAAGTCTCGCTACAACTGCATTCATATTGATCCTTGCATATCGCATTTATGAAGAGTATGGTACAACCGATATCCGGGAACTCAGGAGGCTTTTCGGATGATCGATATTTCGGAGCATATTCCTGTCCTGCTGGTTGCAATTCCTATATTGATGGCGGCTGTCATGATATTTTTGAAGTCGCATCCTGGTGTGCAAAATGTCACAAATCTGATCACCTACTTCACGCTCCTCGCTTTGAGCGTCATGCTTCTTTTGCAGGTGTACAGGAATGGGATCATGGTGTACGAGGTTGGCGAATGGGGTAAGTACGGAATTATTCTCGTTGCCGATCTGCTCAGTAGCGGAATGGTGGTTTTGACCTCCGTGATCTCGTTGTTGGCATTAGTGTATTCGCTTGACTATATCGAAAAACGGTCATTGAATGCCACTTACCATTCCCTGTTTAATTTACTGGTCGCAGGACTCAACGGTGCATTTTTGACCGGGGATATTTTCAACATGTTCGTATTTTTTGAGATACTCATGTTGTCCTCATGCGGACTTGTGATCGCAAATGAAAAGGGAGGAATTACTGCAAGTGCCGATAAAATGGAGGCGGCTTTTAAGTATCTGGTACTGAACATTCTTGGCTCGGTTGTTATGCTTATTGCCATAGCATTGCTGTATGCGACTGTTGGGACATTGAATATGGCTGACCTGTCCGTAAAGATCAGTGCCATGAATGCAGCTGGTAATTTCCCGTTGGATGCTTTTGGGATCGCTTTTATGTTCATTGTTGTGTTTGGAAACAAAGCCGCGTTGTTCCCCTTGCATTACTGGCTTCCAGATGTTCATCCAACTGCTCCCTCGCCTATCAGTGCGATGCTGAGCGGCGTGATGATCAAAGTGGGTGTGTATGGGATACTGAGGATGTTCTTCCTGATATTCAGGGACATGCAATATATTTTTGGACCAATGATAATTTTTCTGGCTCTTGTTACCATCATCGTTGGTGCAGTATCAGCGATCGGTCAGACCGATGTAAAGCGCTTGCTGGCGTATTCGAGCATTAGCCAGATCGGCTATATATTCCTCGGGATTGGAATGGGAACCGCATATACGATTGCAGCGGCTCTGGTATATCTTGTGAACCATGCAATTGCAAAATCTATGCTGTTCATGGCATCCGGCGGGATCGTACACCATGCAGGCACCCGTGATATGCGAATGATGGGAGGAATGATCAACACTGCACCACTAATGGGTGGTTTGTTCTTTATTGGCGCTATGTCCATTGCAGGGATCCCGCTAACAGGTGGTTTTATTGCAAAACTTGTGCTCTTTGATGCAGGGTTACGTGCGGAATATTATGTGCCGATTGCGATCGCGCTCTTTTTTGCGGTGTTTACGCTCTTTTATATGTTCAGGGCATGGATCACAATGTTTTGGGGAGAAGTGCGGGATATTGAGAAGTATGGCAAATATTCATCGCATGCTCTGTCACCCCTTATCACCATTCCCATTATCATTCTCGGGGTTGCAGTTGTTGTTTTAGGGTTATATGCAGAGCCACTTCTTGTATTTGCACAGGCAACTGCAAACCAGATACTTAACCCGCAGCCATATATTGATGCAGTCTTATTGAGGGTGATCCGATGAAACGATATGTGCTCTATTCTATCCCTCTCGGCTTCATGTGGTGTTTTGTTCACGGTAATGTGACAATCCTGAATTTCCTTTTGGGATCGGTACTTGGACTTTTTATCGTGTTACCGTTCAGGAAACTTTACAATTTCGATCAGGAAGAAAACTTATCTGATGTCATAAGACGAATCCCATATGGGATCAAGTTATATTTTATATTGAATATTGAGATCGTCAAAGCGAGTTTCATGGTCGCAAAGATCGTGCTTAAACCAAAGATGGACTTAAGACCTGGCATTATTGCGGTTCCGATCAGGACAAAAACCGATGCAGGGATTACTGCTATTGCAAATAGTATTACACTGACACCCGGGACTATCACAATGGATGTGTCGGATGACAGAACTATGCTGTACGTGCACGCTATTGATGCATCCGACCCGGACGCTGTCCGTGTATATATTCGGGATAAACTTGAAAAATATGTACTGGAGGTTTTCGAATGACAATGCTACTTGATTTTGCACTTACATTGATGGTGGTTGCTATTATACCCTGTTTATATCGAGTTTACAAAGGTCCGACCATACCTGACAGAGTGATTGCCGTTGATGCCATGACAACCGTGGTAGTTGCAATACTTGGTGTGTATTCATTTGTCCAAGGTTCTGTGTTCTTTATGGACGTCGCACTGGTGCTGTCCATCATCTCATTTATAGGCACGGTTGCCATATCAAAGTACATCGATGAAGGAGTGGTTCTATGAGTGTGGATCCTGGTCTTGATCTAGTTCTGGTTCTTGACATTCTGAGCAATGTACTGCTTGTAATTGGTCTTATATTCGTATCCCTTGGAATATTCGGACTACTGCGCCTGCCTGATGTGTATAACCGTTTACATGCAACATCAAAGATCGAAACACTCGGCGCATTCAGCGTGATGCTGAGCATATTTGTGAAGGTCGGTTTTGCTCCAATGGGTGTGAAGGCGATAACGGTTGGTATTTTTCTGATGTTGACCGTGCCGGTTTCGGCACACATGATCAGCCGCGCAGCTCACAGGCATGGGGTGAACATGTGTGAGGAGTCGGTTGTTGATGAGTATGGGGAGACGTATAAGTGAGCAGGGGCAGCAGGCTTTGTTAGCAACGTTTAGGACGTGGTTAATAAATATATTTCCGCGCATAATACAGGAAATAATTTATAAAAACACCATATACAGGCCTTGTACATTTGTACGAAGTATGCTGTGATTTATAGATATGTTCTCTCAAAATTATATATATTCCGAAAAAGCCAAGCAAAATGGTCTCGTCCATTTTTATCTGCTTTTTTTGAGATGAGTGTAAACATGTAGCCTTTGTATTGTATAGTTCCATCATTATTAATGGTTGCAATGGATTTCATGGCTTGCGCCCCCGCAGTTCCAATCGAAAATACAAAGAAAATCTCGAAATGTGCGTCCATATATTTTTTTATTTTCGATGTTAATGCTTCTTGACCATGTTCAGTTTGATGAAATATAGTTATATTTGACCAATTTGCGATTACTTTATTAAAATAATCTAACATGTAAATTTGTTCATAGTCATTTTCAATTTTTATATCGCTCAAATGTTGAATGATTGGCATGAGAGCGCCAGTAGCACCCATATTTAGAATTGTTATACCCCCCATACCATATTTTTTGATAACATCATTTTTTATACTTTCGATTGCTTCAATCTTTCCTTCTTCAGTAAGTTTTTCCATTCTGAGTCCTAGTCGAATTACATTTAAAAGTGGAGTGTTGCCAATACATTCCTTTGTTCTTCGATAAGCATCACTTTTAGTAATCTGTTGTATACTACTCCGCAAGTATAATTTAGAACTATATCTGACAGCCACAGAGCGCACAGAGTACACAGAGGGAATGTTGCTACGTTCTTTGTGCCCTCTGTGTACTCTGTGGCAGAAAGTTACAAAAAATAGATGCTGTTTAGTATAATTCAGTAGCAATCTGTGGTTCAGGAGTAAAACCATACTGTTTTTGAGCCAAAATCTCTTTTACCCTAGTACGAATCCAATCAAGAGACTCTTTTGAAACTTTGCCTGCGTAATAAACGGCCAGAAGTTCGGAAAGCTCCATTACCAGAAGTTCAGGAAGTATCATAAATTTAAAAAATCAATTTAAAATCTTTTCAAAAAAGTCTGCGAAGTATTCTGACAATGAAAGTTCTGTAGTATTAATGATTATTGTGGAACCAGGCAATATAGATGCATTGTCAATTGATACTACCTCACCCGTTATTGGACAAATGTGTTGCATTTTTGTTTCTTTATCAAAAATAATACCATCTTCATCAATATAATATCCAAGAATATCCATAAGGGCTGTTTTTTGTTCAATATTAATGTCTGTAAATGTTACATCGACGTTATTCATTGGAGATTACACCCGTATTGCTTTTACTTAAAAATTAAATTCCCACGTACATTTAACTTAATTATTCCTATTCTTGTAGCATGTATATAAATTTTGGTGTTTTTTCGGCTTTTTCTAAAAATGGGTCCCTGATGAAGAGACCCACACGATCCAGATCCTTTAATGGTTCGATGCCGCGTATCGCTCAGCAATAAGCGCCCGGGTCAGCCTGAACTGGACCTTGTGTTTGTCCCAGTCATACTTGCTCCCCAGAAACTTGATCATTCGCTTCTTTGATGCACCATTGAGATCATTTGCCTCCATCATCGCATCAATGAATATTTTCTCCTGTTCTTTGTCGAGTTCAACCATTTAAACCGCCTCCGCCTTGACCACAGTAGAATTTCCTGTAACCACAGGCAACTTCTTCATGGTAAGTATCAGCCCATCGGGAATATCCCTTACCGTGTATCTCATATTCACAGAACCTGCATCCGATGTCAGTGCGATCATACTGCCCTTTTGTAGACCCAGTTTATCTACCATTTTCATGTTGACGATCACAAAGTCATTGTCGTCTGGCTGGTCACACCACATAAACGGATTATGTACAGAGATCAGGTTGCCACCGTTTTCAACCGGTGCCGCCGTTTCCATAACTTTACATTCAAGTTTACTGTACTTTGGCGCGGTATATTTCTGGACAATAGATCTCATCATCTTATCGTGGATAGCGTGGAAATCAAATGCCTCTCCGCCAAGGTTCTTGCTCAAAGTTGACATCGCGTCAATTCCAACAGTACTCTCACCGGAATTATTCAACACCTGACCTTCCACATTCATGAAACTACCAGCCTTTGCATACAAAGATTCAGTAGCGATCACAATGTTTGCCAGCTTGTTCACCGGACTATCCCTGGATGTAATCACTACAAGATTGTCCAGTTTCTCCAATATTTTTGCTGCCTCATCAGTGTTTGGCATAAGTTCCAACAGGTCGCTGTTCAATGTGACAAGCGTCTTGATACTGCCTTCATTGACCCCATCCATGATCTCCTGTAATCCTTTTTGTCCGGCACCCTTACCAAACAGATGGACACCTGTGGAATCTACAAATGGTTTCATAAACATGATCTTAGCCCCTGTCATAAGCGCCAGATTCAGAAGATTCTTAACCTGTTCCGGGTCGGTGTGTGGGTGCACATCAGTAATAATGATGGAATTGCTGTCCAATCCAAGTTTTGTCTTGTAATCAGCAGGATTGACTGATAAATTCTCATCTGCCAGATTCAGATCTCGGCAACCCACTGAAACAATAGTTGCGCCATTCTTCTTTGCTGCCCGCAGTCTCCTGACCAGTAACGGATACTGGACATAAGGATCAATGAACAGGGCGATACGGCTGGCCTTCTCGATATCATCCATTGAAATGCCCTGACTTATGGATGAGTGACATTCGGAAGGGATCTCCTCATAAGCACCGATTCCTGTGTTCACCACAGTACCCAGCGCATCAGCGATCTTTGTGAACGCCATATGTTCCTCATTGGTAGTAGCACCAATAGCAAGCATTGCCACATTCTTGGCACCTTTGAGTTTATCAGATGCCGCTTTGACTGCCGTCTCAATATCTGCCTCTTTCCCGTCCACCATACCGGTGGCTTTTGAATAATGGTGAGGCAACTTCATTCCAAACCTGCACAACTTGCCAAGGTTCGCAGAACTGCTCTTCATGAAATCAACTGCAAGTGCACCTTCCTCGTTTTCCCTGATGTAAAGGCCACAGCCAATATTACATCCCGGGCATACAGTCTGATAGATCATCTCTTTCATTTTAAAATCACCTCGAAGAACGGAGGAGTATCAAGATTCATCCCGGGCTGGTAATTCCGCCTACGCTGCGAAGGGATCGCAAATCTGCTTTGCAGCAGGGTAATTGGAATATCAGACGGACATACATCACTGCACTGGCCGCATGCAATACAACTGTCAGTCAAATGCAACAGTCGCACCATATGGTACATACTCATCTTGTAATTATCAACAAGAGAATGGAACATAGTACACTTGGAATCCTCGCCGCATGCACAGACCGGACATACTTCCTTGCATGCACCGCAGTCGATACAGTCTTCCATTTGTCCCATATAATACTGCATTCTTTCCTCATCGGGAATATCCGGAAATATTTCCTTTTCCAGGGTTTTGCCAAGATCTTCCATGACACTGTTAACCTTCGCCCGAATAGCAATTGCCTTTTCACTGGCTGGCTGAACTTCGATACGACCCGCTTCAATTGCATTCTCAATAAGTTTCACACCTTTTTCGTTCATCACCTGACAAAAAGTTGCATTACCTGCCATATCCCCGATAACACCCCAATTACCGCAGGCAATATCAGCGTTCACGGGGATCTTAAGTGTGCAGAAACGGCAACTTTCGCGCCTTCCAAAACCGGCTTCTTCCAGTTCATCGATTGCTATGCCCTTCACTTCACCGTTCTTTGTCTTGAATATCAATTTACCCTTTTCGATCTCTTCACCAACTACATCTTCAGGGTCAATATCATACATCTCAACAAGCATCTTTTTGGTAGTCACCGGATGCATACTTCCACCGCAGTTCAATCCCACGACGTAAGTATTATCCAGATCGATCATACCACGCTTGCCCTGTTCTATAACAGCCTGTGCATCACATGGTTTGGCAGGCATTGCCACATTGCGACCCACAGCATACTTTGCCAGGTTCACAGGCACAGAATGCAAACTGCCTGTGGATGCTAAAACCTCATCCACATCATCAGTAATGATAGGCACAGCTTCAAACTCATTGATATGTTTCATAACAACAACGTTCTCAACCAATCCCTTCTCAAGGGCTGCTGCAAGTACTGCAGTTACCAATCCACCTGAAGCACCTCTGCTGCGTATATTTTCGTCAATTGCATATCCTACAAGCATATCTCCTACTTCAACCATTTATCTCACTCCTGCAGGCTTAAGGGGACTTGGTCCCAATTCCTTCACCTTCGCCGTAACATCATTTACGAAATTGGCGAACCTCTCACCCTCACTGGCAGATATCCAGTTAAGATGCAACCTATCAGGCTCCAGACCCAATTGTTGTAACATCTCTTCTAAAAATTGGTATTTTACCTGGGTCTTTTCATTACCGTTCACATAATGGCAATCTCCGATGTGACATCCGGTGACCAGCACTGCATCTGCTCCTTCAAGGAAAGCATTGAACACATGCAATGGGTCGATCCTGCCTGAACACATGACCCTGATGACCCTTGTAGATGCAGGCTGCTGGAATCTTCCCATTCCTGCCGTATCCGCACCACCGTAACTGCACCAGTTACAGCAGAACGCCACGATCTTTGGAGTCCACTCTTTTTCTGTCATTATCACACCTCCCCGTAAGCGAACACATTCTTAACCTGTGCCAGAAGCTGTTCATTCTTGAAATGACTCTGCTCCAATGCACCTGTGGGACAGGCTGCCACACATGTACCGCAACCCTTGCACAGGGCTGTGATAATCTTCAACTTGTCATTTTCAAGTGACAATGCCTGGAAAGGACACATAGGTACACAAACACCGCAACCCACACAGATATCTTCATCCACTTTAGCAGTGATACCCTCGGTCAATGCCTTGCCCTGTGCCAAAAATCGTGTCGCACGGGCTGCACATGCACTGCCCTGGGAAATAGAATATGGAATATCCTTGGGTCCCTGGGTCATACCACCGATAAAGATGCCGTCCAGTGTAGTGTCAACCGGTTTCAACTTTGGATGTGCTTCCATCATGAACCCGTCCGCAGCCTTACTTACCTTAAGGATCTGACGCACTGTCTCAGTACTCTCAGGCGCTACTGCACCTACACTAAGTACCATCATGTCAAGTTCAAGATTTACGATCTCATTGGTCAGGGTATCCTCTATCCTGGCAATGATGTTATGATTACCATTTTCATCCTCAGTAACCTCTGCAGGTCTACCTCTTATGAATCTGATACCCATACTCCTTGCCCTGTTATAGTATTCCTCATACATCCTGAAAGGTGTTCTCATATCCATATACATAATATATACTTCTGTATCAGGATATTTTTCCTTAAGCAACTGGGCATTCTTCAAAGATGCCATACAACAGAAACTGGAACAATATATGTGGGAGTTCTTATCCCTGCTTCCAACACACTGTACAAACCCTATCCTCTTTGGTGGCTTGACATCACTTGGTCGCACTACTTTACCCATGGTAGGTCCACTGGCATTGATAAGCCGCTCAAACTCCATGGTGGTTATCACATTATCATACAAACCGAAACCAAATTCGTTCTTTGGTTCAGGATCGTACACATCATAACCCGCAGTTACTACAATAACACCTATATCAAGTTCAGAGAAAGTTTCCTTCTGGTCCATATCAATAGCACCGCGCTCACATGCCTTTGAACACGCACCGCAGTCAATGCAATTTAATTTATCCACCAGTGCCCTCAGTGGCACAGCTTGTGGGAATGGTGTATAGATAGCCTTTCTGGTACCAATTCCTTCATTGAATTCAGTATATGGCACTTCAACAGGACATTTTTCGGTACAAAGTCCACAGCCGGTACATTCATCAATGTTGAGATAACGTGGCTTATGCTTCACTTTTGCCTTGAAATTACCAACGTAACCATCAACTTCCACAACTTCGGAGTAACTCATGATCTCGATATTTTTATTCCTGGCAACTTCCACCATCTTAGGACCAAGAATACAGATACTGCAGTCATTGGTCGGGAAGGTCTTGTCAAGCTGAGCCATTTTGCCTCCAATTGAAGGTCCCTGCTCAACAAGATATACCTTATGTCCCATATCAGCAATATCCAGTGCCGCCTGCATACCTGTTACACCAGCACCAATGACCAGCGCTGCATCTGTGACCGGAACTTCACTTGATTCCAGAGGTTCCAGCAGTGCAGCCCTTGCCACACCCATGCGGACAAGTTCTTTAGCTTTCTCTGTGGCATCTTCTTTCTCCCACATGTGTATCCAGCTGCAATGTTCCCTGATATTCACGAACTCGAACAAATAAGGATTCACTCCAGCCTCTTCCACACATGCCCTGAAGATCGGTTCATGTGTCTTGGGCGTGCATGATGCTACAAGCACACGATTTAGGTTCAGATCCTTGATAGCCTTCTTGATCTCTGCCTGCCCTGCATCACTGCAGGTATATTTGTTAACTACGGATGTGGTAACATGTGGCATTGTGGAGATGTAATCTGCCACTGCATAACAGTCAACCGCACCTGCAATATTTATGCCGCATTCACAGATAAAAGCCCCAATCCTGAGTTCTTCTTCCTGCTTATTTTCAGTCTTTGTTTCTTTTTGGGTCATATAAATCACTCCACCCTTTTATGTTTTAATGGACTCGGGCCAAGTGCCTTTATCTTATCAACAAAATTTATCATCGTTTCCTGGAATTTCTTGCCTTCTGCTGCCGAAACCCATTCAAGATGGAGTCGTCCGCTAAGACCCATGCGTTCCAGTGCATTCACCATATCCTTCATTCTCTCATCAGTGTGCTCATTGCCCTCAATATAATGGCAATCGCCTATATGGCATCCAGTAACCAAAACGCCATCCGCACCTTCTTTAAATGCCTCCAGGATAAAGGTGGGTTCGATCCTGCTGCTGCACATTACGCGCACTATCCGGTTGTTGGTAGGATACTGAAGGCGAGAAACACCTGCCAGATCAGCACCTGCATAACTACACCAGTTACAGCAGAATGTAAGTATATCCGGTTCAAAATCGGTCATTTATAATCCCTCCCCGTAAGCCTTTATCACAGCCATTATCTGTGGCGATGTGAAATTTCTGGAATTAATAGCCCCTGTCGGGCATTCCGCAGCACATGAGCCGCAGCCTTTACAAACTGTGGGATTGATCTCGCATTTCTTAGTTGTATAGATTATCTCCTCGGTCTGGACCACGATCTCTTTCAACACCGGTGCCTTATATGGGCAGACCTGGGTGCACTTACCGCAGCCGATACACAGTTCTGGATCCACAACCGATATATTGCCGATAGTCTCCAGGGTATCTCTGGTAAGAATAGTACATGCCCTGGATGCTGCAGCCGATGCCTGGCTTAAGGCTTCGTCCATCAGTTTGGGTGACTGTGCAGTTCCGCAAAGGAAAACCCCCTCAGTGGCGAACTCAACGGGTCTTAATTTGAGATGCGCTTCCAAAAAGAACTTGTTGGTGTCAAGAGGAACCTTGAACAACGGCGCAAGCGTCTTGTTAGTCTCCGATGGTATCAATGGAGAACTCAATGTCAACAGGTCGTAATCGATCTCGAAAACCTGATCCAGAAGGTGATCGTATACTGTTACAGTCTTTTCGCCTACTTCAGGTTCCCTGTCCTCGGTGTATCTCATAAATATCACACCAAGGTCCCTGGCTTTGGAATACAGTTCTTCCCAGACCCCGTATGTCCTGATGTCCCGGTATAATACGAAAACATTTCTCTCAGGATCGGATTCCTTGAGGCGTATGGTGTTCTTCATAGCAACAGTACAGCATGACCTTGAACAGTAAGGACGTTCATCATTCCGGCTGCCTGCGCATTGAATAAATACAACATTCTTTGCATCAAGACCGGTATCCATCATCTGTTCAAGTTTGCTCTGAGTTACTATATTGGGATATTTTCCGTATGAGAAGTAGCCTTCAGGTACAAGTTCCGTGGCACCTGTCGCAATGACGGCCACGCCGAACTGGATCTCCTCATCCACATTGGCACCCTTGATATGACCTTCGAAAGTGCCTATAGAACCTGATATATCTATCAGTTCGGCATCTTTTAACACTGTAATATTTGGATTGGATTCCACCTTCCCTATCATGGATTTCAGAATCTCCTCTGTGGTGCGCCCATCCTGGATTTGTGTATAAGTTTTAAGCAGTCCTCCCAGTTCGGGTCCTTTCTCAACCAGGGTTACTTTGAATCCTTTTTCAGCAATATCCAGAGCTGACGTCATACCTGAGATACCGCCACCAAGCACTAGTGCATCATGATTGAATTCCAAATTCTCTTTATAGAGCGGCTGGAGCAGATTGACCCGCGCCACGCTCATCATAGCAATATCTTTGGCTTTTTGAGTGGCCTTTTCCTTCTCTTTCTGATGTACCCAGCTGCAGTGTTCCCTAATGTTCGCTAGTTCGAACATATAAGGGTTCAGGCCGGCTTCCATCAGTGTCTCCCTGAAGAGGGGTTCATGGGTACGGGGTGTACATGATGCCACAACAACGCGGTTAAGGTTATTTTCCTCGATCATATCGGCGATCCCTACCAGACTGTCACTGCTACAGGCATATACCTCTTCTTTCGCAATGACTACGCCGGGTCGGTCCTTTATGTACTCGACCACCGCAGGAACATCAACCACACTGCCTATATTGATCCCGCAGTGGCATACAATCACTCCTGTCCTGACCTCATCTCCGATCGCTTTCTCAGGCGGGTATTCCTTTTCAGTTATCAATGTTCCCCTTTCGCTGGATAGGAGTGAGGATGCTTTACTGGCAGCAGCACTGGCATCGGCCACTGTATCAGGAATGTCTTTTGGTCCCTGAAGGGCGCCGCATACGAATATTCCGGGTTTACTTGTTTCAAGTGGACTGTCTATTTTGGTATTGACAAAGCCAAACTCATTCAGTTCCACACCCAGGGACTCTACCATCTGAATGCTGCTCTTTGAGGGTGTGAGCCCTACCGACAGCACGACAATATCGAAATCTTCCTGTTTGACACCTTCTTCGGTCTCGTATTTCAAAGAAAGATTATTATTTGCATCCACTTCAACGCCGGAGGGCCTGCTGTGGATAAAGCGTATTCCATTTTCTTTCATGGCTTTTTGATAGAATTCTTCGAATCCCTTGCCGAAAGCCCGAACATCAATATTGAAAATGGTCGCTTTGAGGTCGTCGTCATGTTCCATTGCCACCATTGCTTCTTTAGTAGCATACATACAGCAGACACTGCTGCAATTCTTACGGCCGATCTCAGGACTGCGGGAACCCACGCACTGGATCCATGCGATCTTTTTGGGATGGCCTCCGTCAGCCGTCAGTATATGACCTTCACTAGGTCCTGACGAACTCAGCATCCTTTCGAACTCCATTGAGGTCACAACATTTGGATGATCGATCCTGAATTGTGACTGTACAGATGGATCGAAGGGCTCAAATCCAGTGTTTAATATGACACTGCCCACATTGATCTCGATATCTTCATCCTTGTCTTCATAATTAATAGCATTATTATCGCAGAATTTTGCACAATTTCCACATTTGCCTTTGGTAAGATATAGACAGCGTTCTGCGTCTATAGTATACACTCTGGGTACTGCCTGGGGGAATGCCAGATATATGCCCTTCCTTGATACCAGCCCCTCGTTATATTCATCCGGCACCTTTACTGGGCATTTTGATTCACATATCCCACATGCTGTACACTTATCTGGGTCCACATATTTGGCTTTCCTTCTTACCTTCAGAGTGAAATCTCCAGCCTCGCCAGCAATCCCTGTAACCTCACTATAGGTCAGTAATTCAATATTTGGATGCCGGGCCACCTCTGCCAGTTTGGGAGACAGGATACACATCGAACAGTCCAGTGTTGGGAAGGTCTTATCCAGTTGTGCCATCTTTCCGCCGATGGTTGTGCTGCTTTCCACGAGATATACCTTAAGACCACTGCTGGCCAGATCGATTGCACTCTGGATTCCGGCAACACCGCCTCCAACCACAGCAACCGCACCTACAAGTCCCATATCACATACCCCCTATCATCTTGATTATTTCATCTGCCGGAACCATGTTCTTGTTAATTCCAAGATCCTTCATGCTATGCCCGAGAGCAAGCCCGATGAATTGTGATATATATAATACTGGAAGATCTATCGTCTCATTGAAATAAGCCTCTATCCTGTCCTGCTGACCATCAAGCATGGAATGACACATAGGACAGGTGGTCACTATACAATCTGCACCTGCCTGCTTTGCCTCATCCAGCACACCCTTGGCAAGTTTGAATGCAAGTTCTTCTTCACCCATTAATAGACTGCCTCCGCAGCACTTCACTTTATGTTCGAACGGAAGCGATTCCGCACCGACTGCTGTTATTATGTTATCTAGCGATACGGGATGTGTAGGATTGTCAAATTTGCAGGCCTTAGAAGGTCTGGTCAATAAGCATCCGTAATAGGGAATTGCCTTGATCCCGGTTAGCGGCTTTGTGACCTTCTTGTTTAATGCATCAAGACCAAGATCATTTACGATCACATCGAGGATGTTACGTATATTGACCGACTCGTAATCGGTATCCAGCATCTCCTCAACCTTGGCCCTGAGTTCTTCATCTTCAGTCATGGCCAGGTCTGCCTTTGCCGTATTATGGAAACAAATACTGCAAGGGATCAATATATCATGCCCCTTCTTTTTCGCAATAACAATGTTCCTGGCAGACAATGCAACAGATAGTTCCTTGTCAGAACTGGTCTCAATAGCCCCGCAACAGTTCCAGTCTTTAAGTTCTTTGAGTTTGATATCCAGGGAATCAAAGACCTTTTTGGTGGAGATATCATATTCCTTCGCTGTACCATGGAGGGTACAACCAGGATAATAGGAGTATTTCGTCATTTCTTAACCCCCGAAAATATTTTTTTGATATCCTTTTTACCCTTTACCGAATGCGGAAGCAGGTTAATCTTTCCTTTAAGGAACATGGACATCCCAGTGTTTCTATATTCCATCAGGCCGCCAATCCCCTTTGTTTTCCAGATGAAATGGACGACAGGCATTAATTCATGCACACGACCGTGCTTTTTGATGGAATCAATAAAATATTTCTCAAATAACGGTTTATCGCTGTCGATCTTTATCTTCCCTTCTTCGGCCTCTTTCTCTGCAATATGCCGTATGGCACCCAGCACTTCAGTGATCCTGACATCCTGCGGGCAGTGATCGTAGCACATGTAACATGATGCACACCGCCAAATACTTGGATCGGTCAGCACTTCTTCCCTCATGCCAATTATCGCTTTTCTCAAGATCTTTCTTGGATTAAAAGTCTCGTCAATTTCAGTAATTGGACATGTAACCGTACAACCAGTACAATTAAAACATCGTTTTATCTTCTCTCCGCCTACCACTTTTGCGATATCGAATTTGAATGTGGGATCAAGGTCACCGGTTCTAATAACATCATTCATCTGAAGTTCCCCCCCTTTTGTTCGGCAAGGAACACTGTCAGGTCCTTTATTTCATATTCATAGTTCTCAACTGACTCTTGTTCAGCCTTCATACAAACAAGATGCGCCAGGCATTTGGGACAGGTGGTGATTAAAACCTTGGCTCCAGTGTCCTTTGCTTCATCAAGTCTTGCCTTCCGCAGTGCCTTACTCTTATCATTACAGTTCATCATTGAACTTACACCACAGCACCAGGCATCCTTTTTGTTATGTTTCATCTCAGTTATCTTGGCACCACTATTTGTCAGGGCATCCCTTGGTGCATCGTATTCGCCCATGTGACGACCCAGACGACATGCATCATGATATGTAACATTGACATCGAAATCAATACCTAGATCAGCGTTCTTGAGAAGCTGGCTTATGTGGACCACTTTGATAGGCAGGTCATAGTCCTGACTGAGTGTACGGTAACATTCAGCACATGATGTGACCAGGGTCTCGATGCCACTTTCTTCAATGAGTTTGGTATTCTGTTCTTTAAGTTTGTCAAATGTGGTTTTATCTCCCTGCCATAATTGGTCATGACCGCAACATTTCATTTGCAGGATCTTGGGGTCAAGTTCCATATCGCCAAGCAATTTCATAGATGAATCTGCAATCGCCTTGAAGTCCACATCCACATTAAAGAACATGTCATGGAAATCCAGACATCCTGGATAATAACCAACCTTTGAATCTTTATTTCCTGCCTCATCCAGACTGGTTCTACTCTTATCCAGGTCTACCATCATGTCAGATAAAAGGGTGAAAACTCCCTTGTGAACAAGATCAGCAACTTCTGCGTTGCCATTTCGTTCTTCCTTTACAAACTCAGGATAATCTACACCCTGAGGGCATTCATCATAACAAAGGTTACAGGTCAGGCAGTTCCAGATATCGTCTGAACCTGTCTTGTATGCATTTGTCTGATAAATGGTATTTCGGGGGGAGGTCTTCACAACTCTTCTGACCGGACAGATGGCAGTACACTTTCCACATTGGTAACAAAGTTGAATATTTGATGACGTACTACTCACCTACATTTTTACTACATACATATATGCCATTATAAATTGATAGATATAATTAAAGCATTTCTATTTGATTCTTATCTATTCCAATTGACATTCTATATAAGGGTTTCATTTATTTTGGCTTTGATTATAACTCATCTTTGACAAAAACCAAGCCAAAAAATAACCCTAACCGACATCAATCGATACAATTAACTTCTAAAAGTCATCAGATTGTGTAGGTATACATTCTTTCACATCAAATTTTGGTGCCTTAATC
>JAHYJJ010000160.1:0-3152 GCA_019429165.1 Methanosarcinaceae archaeon
ATATGCACATCATCCGACATCGTTACATTTGGGGCAATGTTTACAATAACCGTAAAGTTGATATGCCTATACACCTACTGTAAAGTACGGAGATATATGATGAAACGAAAAAACAGGACAATTCTTGGTGTAGCAATAATCTTTGTACTGCTTGGATATCTTGCAGTTAGCAGTTTTAGTAATTCCTTATCATATTACATGACTGTCACCGAACTTAAAGAAAAAGGTGAATTGGGATATGGTGAAACCGTCAATATTAATGGATCTCTGATATTGGAATCAATAAACTGGGAACCTGAAAATCAATTACTGGAATTCACGCTCAAAGACGGCGATGAAACTCTGGATGTCGTCTACGAGGGAAGTCTGCCAAACAATTTCAGGGAAGCAACATCCGTTGTTGTCAGCGGACAATATTCAGAAGACCAGATATTTAGGGCAAACAAGATGCTTGTGAAATGTCCTTCAAAATATGCAGCCGATGATGTCACTGTGGAGACAGCGAAATGACCAGATCCTCCACTACTTTTTTGTTGATATTCGGGATTCCGTTGCTTTTTATCGCAGCAATTGTATTAGCCCAGTCTGCCGGCATAATCACAAGTGAGCAATCTTCATCGGAGGTCATTGTTGAAAGTACAACTTTGCCGGATGGCGACATGCTGAAATTAGGCAAAATTAATTTTTACACATCACTTGACAGGGGACTTGAAAAGGCGAACGTGAGCGAGAAAATGGTTTTTGTTTATTTCAGGTCGGAATCATGCGGATGGTGCAAGAAATTCGAGGCTGAATCCTTCACTGACATACGTATTATCAAAGTACTGAATGAGAATTTTGTACTTATTACACTGGACACTGTCAAACAGCAAGAACTTGCAATCAGTATGAGAGTGCGAGGCACCCCCACAGAAGTATTCCTAAAACCAGATGGGACTGAGTTAAAAGACGCAAGAATCTCTGGTTATGTTGATGCTGATACATTTTTGAAATCATTGAATGAAATTGTTGAATAAAATTATTGACACGAAGTGATCACAATGGCAAAGAAGAGAACAAGTACACACACAAAGAAAAAACAAGATAGATCCCAGATCAATAAGCAGATCATGCTGGTCGTAGTTGTCGGGATATTATCCGCCGGTATTTTTGTTAGTTTTGGAAACAGTAAAACTAATGCGGCTGATGATGAATTAGCATCGTCATTGAACCTGCCTGGATATGCATATTCAAGCCCGATAACCCTTAAAGCATACGAATATACGACACTGAATCCCCAGATAATCGATCAGGTTCCCTGCTATTGTGGATGTGGTGGACTGGGGCACGAAAGCCTTTTGAATTGTTTCATGACAGATGACGGTGAATACGATAACCACGCATCCCAATGTGACATCTGTGTGGGCGAGGTAATCAAGATAAAGAAGATGTATGAAAATGGATTGTCCATTGATGTAATCCGCGCAAACATTGACAAGGACTACCGTAAATATGCAGATCCAACCGGATATCGAGATGGTTCTTCAGTAACGCCTGCGTCTGCACCTGCTGTTGACCTGTCTGGATTGTCACTCACTGAAGAATTCGATTCCCTGAGTGACGGGCTGAAAATGGTTCCATACGGCATCAACTGGGCACGTTTCATTAATGTGAAAGAGATCGCTGGATCCCCACTTGAATCTTATGCATCTGAAATGGTACAGCCAATTGGATTCTATGGTACACCCGTGGTTGGAATGTTCAGTGCAGACTACAGTGCAACTTCATGGATCGAATTGCATGACATTGGAAGAACCGATGTTACTATACAGCCAAGGAATGGGGATGGCATGTTAAACATTATAACCGGCAGACCGTTCATCTATGGTCATTCCGGTAATGTTGCCCGCACGGTTGAATTGCAGGCAGTGGATGGTGTAGATGTTGAAAAATCATCATATACCAACTATCAATCCGTACTTGTAGCGGTCGATGATGAAAGTTATAATTTTTCATCAGTAACAACCGAGATCAGCGCATTTTCTGATATGAAATATACAGGACTCAAAGCACTTGATAATGGAAAGATCGAGAAGGTCGTAGCATACCATATCACAGATGAAGCATCAATCTCCAGTTCTATCTATGATGCACAAAAGACAGGTGTGGCACGTGGATTTGATTCTTACGAAGTCGATATGGATAATGATGTCCTGGTGATCAAGATGGTGTCAGACATTTCCACTGTCCTGAACGAGAACGTGTAGATATAGTTAGTTAGGAGATAAAAAACGTGGAATCACCATCAATCGTGCTGGCATTTGCTGCAGGGCTCTTTACAGTTGTCACGCCCTGCATACTGCCGATACTTCCTGCAATGCTTGCAGGCTCATCAGGAGGCCGGCTGCGCCCTGTTGCAATAGTTGCAGGGATGTCACTGACATTCACGCTGATGGGCATTGCAGTCTCTGCCGTTGGTGCGGTCTTTGCACCATTCGAGTCAGCGCTGCGATGGTTCTCTCTCCTGTTCATCATAGGAATGGGTGCTGTGCTCTATGATGATGACATCAACTTCGAATTCATAAAGATCACCAGTAAGTTATCGCAGTTGATAGGCGGTACTGTTGGCAGCCTTGTTCCAGAAAGATTAAGATCAAAACCAGGATCAGCGGGTTTCGGAAAGGAGGGACTATTTGGCGCATTCACACTTGGAATGTCACTTGGTGTCCTGTGGATCCCATGCGTTGGCCCTATACTTGGTTCAATACTGGCACTTGTTGGTTTTGGCGGCAATGTGGCACATGGTGCAATACTCCTGATCACATATTCGATAGGTGTCAGCATTCCAATGCTATTGATAGCATATTTCGGTAAATCTGTCTCCGGCAGAATTCAGTGGTTTGCGAGGAACGGGCACAGGCTTAAGAAAATGTCTGGTGCCGCATTGATGCTTGTAGGACTTGCAATGCTGTTTGGAATTGACAAATGGCTTCAGTCAATATTGTTACCGTATTTCCCGTTGTATTTCTAATATGTGTATGGATGGAACAAGAATCAAATATGAGCCAAAAAAACGATGGGTGCAAAGCCTGCAACACAAACTGCAGCACACCGGATCTCCTTGAAGTAAAAGGAGTGAAGAAACTGGTCAGGCACAGGTACTTCCAGCCTGC
>JAHYJJ010000161.1:0-3129 GCA_019429165.1 Methanosarcinaceae archaeon
ACACATTTTTTTGTGTATTACAGGGATGATTTTTTACAGGTATTTGGCATGGAAATGTAAACATCTTGGATTAAGTCTCAGACAACTTGTTGATGAATTGGATGAGATACGTATTGCTCTTGCGCAAAAGAAGTCAGGGGTAAATGTTGAAATGGTTGTTGAAGAGATGGGAGCAAATCAAGCCAGATTATTCTCTCTGCTGGATTTGGGGAAATTTATCGATTTTTAAATTGTAACTATTCAGCCACCATTAAGACAGGACATCGATGGCGAAAATTTGCTTATTTGTATCTATGGCGATACATTTTTTAGTTTTTAATACTGAGTCCAAGTCCATCGATTTTAAAGGTGTTTGACAATTGTGTGCAATTATTTATTTGTGAACTATTCAGTCTACCTATAACGTTTATGTATGGCTGAATAGTTACTTTAAATTTATCGATAGCAAAAAGATTAATCTTTTGATAGGCCATACATTAGATGAGTTGCTTGCTATTGTTTTTCAGGACATCTTTGAAATTTAAGTTTGAAGGTCGAGAAAGAAACATCTCCTTTGTTCTATCCTTTTACACAAGTTCGCTATTTATCTGTGGTAAATATTATTTATGTGTCCAAAACGTACTAATTCGTGTACTTAAAAGGATGAGAGGGTAACAAGTTAATCCACGGGAACGCATCCCAAACGCAATGTTTGTTATCCCTCTCGGCCTACTTTAAAAGTAGGTTACAAGATACATTTCTTTGTTGCTCTTGCAATAAGGGGTATATACGAACGCAGGTAGCGCACCTGTGGATGTAAATCAGGTTGTAATTACAATTACGGACGGTACAACTACAAACAATCTGATATATGCTGCAAACGAGAAGACTTATACTGATGTTATGACTGATTTCGTTGCGACTAATACAGCTGCACAAAATCGAGTAGCAATGTTAACCGGTGGCGACATAACTAAGTTCTTCACAGTTGATAAGATAAGAGATGAAGATGCCTCATTCTCACAGGGCAATCCTATTATGAATACTGGTGATCTTATTACTGTATATATTGGAAGTGTAGATTCAGGTGCAACTGGTTATACAAATGTAGGTTCGGATACCACAACAGGTCTTGATAAATCAGGTCTTAGCTTGGTAACAAGAACTGCTGTAAGCATTCTATTAACACCTGAATCCGGTGCGGCTACAGTTGCTGACTTTATGGCTCCATCTTCATATGGTGTCAAAGAATCAGTAGCATTGTATCCATAAGGTGAATTCGTTCACCTTTTTTTTATTTTTTAAGTGATTATTATGAGGAGATCGTCGGAAAAGTGGCACAATCGAAACATTCCAATCAATATTAGTAAGTACAACGCTATTCTGCGTCGTACTATATTTATTCAACAAGTTGAAATACTTCAAAATATAGACTTTTCCGACAGTCTCATACATAGAAAACTGAGCAATATATTTAAAGGTTTAAATCCACATTTAACTTAGAGGCAACCGAAATGAGCACCACTGTTAAAATGAGCAAAGGATACAATATTAACTTCCCAAAAGCAATCATTGAAAAAATGAATTTTTCAATTGGTGAAGAGCTTGTGATGGATATTGAAAATGAGAGACTTGTTCTGGTGAAAAAGCCAGGGAACTATACTGCAAAACTAAGAGGTTTGCATAAAGAAGTCTGGGAAGGCATTGATGCAGATGAATATGTAACATCTGAAAGAGATTCATGGGGATAGATGAAATCTATATTGAATTCTTATCAGACTATTGGCATAGATACGATGGTTTTCATTTATTTATTAGAAGACCATCCTATTTTTGCAGAAATAAGCGCGAATATATTTGAATGTGTGGAATCAGGAAAGGTATCCGGGATAACCTCTGTCATTACCTTGCTTGAAATTGCAGTAAAACCGAAAAGAGACAAAAATAAAAGTGCTTCAGATGATTATCGCAGATTTATCTCAAATTTCCCAAATCTTGAAATTATCGATGTTAATGACGAGATATGTGAAATTGCATCAACGTTGAGAGCTGATTATAATCTTAAAACACCTGATGCAATCCAAATTGCAACATCTATTGAGATGGGGGCATCTGTCTTTATTACCAATGATAAGATGTTAAATATAGTAGATGATATTGAGATTCTTTTACTAACCAATATAATTAACAAGTAATAATCAATTAAAAACTTGCATGGTAATGATTTCGGGCGAACAACAAAAATCCCACCGATGTGCAGACTGATGGTTTCGAAAGTTACACGTCCACAATGTTTTTTATATGCATATCAATACTAGCAGTTCTGCCATTTCAGATGTCGAAGTAATTCTGGATTACAGTGAGGATTCTTTTAAGCTTCAGGGCGACAAGATGCAAAAGCTTGGGACGATTCCGCCATCAGTTTCCCGCACTGCAAAGTTTGTATTGCAGCCGAAAGGTTGTATCCACAAAGAAGAACTTGGTGCAACAGTACTATACAAAGATCATGAGTGGATTAAGCATGTTGAACAGATGCGTCCCAAGGAAGTGCACTGTGTGTGCCCGTTCCTCAAGGAAAAGTCCATCTCCAGAGCTGAATTCCTTGTCTTTTCAAATTCCTGCTATTCTGCCGAAAGTGGTGTGAATTTCGAGAATATTGGAAGCGATAGGGTTGTTGAGTTTTTGTCTCATACCTGTAAGAACAGGCTGTATAAGGTGGATGAATTTTCTGTTGATGGCGGTAGTATTCTTTATCTTGCAGGGGATGCTGTGGGTGAGAAAGCATATTACCTGCTAACTGCCGTGGTTAAGGAGCAGGAAGGGCTTACCCAAGTCTTTTTGCGTGCAAATTCCGATAAGGATTACGGTCTGACTGGTTTTTTGAATGAAACTTTGGATAACCTGCGCCATCTTGTGGTTGTGGGTAAGGTACGGGAGATCGGGGTTATCAGGAAGGAGCAGGTCATCAATATCATAGATTCTATTGTGCAGAGGTCGAGTTTTGGAGGTGGGGGGGCGAGGGTGGCGAGGGTGGCGCATCTGTTAATATCAGGGATAGCGTGGTGCAGCGCACTGAATTTAATGCAGATGAGGACAGGCGGGTTGAGAGGGAAGAGCAGGGACGACTGGAAAATGAGCGTAAAGAGAAAG
>JAHYJJ010000162.1:0-3108 GCA_019429165.1 Methanosarcinaceae archaeon
ATAACCTATATCAGTATAGTGATAAAGATTAAATTATTTGATTGTTAAGTGATATTGATGCTTGAAAAAAACCAGATATTTAAGATATTGAGGGACCAGAATTACTGGTTCAAAGATTTCACGCATGAGGGGTACATTGAGCGGAAACATTACTTGGGCAAAATGAAAGATTTGCTTGAATCAAAATCAATAACTGCTGTGACAGGACCAAGAAGGGCTGGAAAGACTGTGCTCTTAAAACAGATTATCAATGAGATGATGGAAGAAGGGGTAAAAAAAGAACAGATATTGTATCTCAATCTTGAGGATTACAGGCTGTATTCCAATCATTCAATTGAACTTTTGAGTGCAGTTCTTGAAACGTATAAAGAGAACATCAACCCTAAAAATAAAATTTATTTTTTTATAGATGAGATACAGAACATAGAGGGTTTTGAACATTTTTTGAGAACAGAATATGACCGGGATGGGAAAAGCAAGATCAAATTTATCATAACCGGATCAAACTCAAAACTATTATCAAAAGAACTTGGTACACTGCTTACAGGCAGGACATCAACATTGACTGTATATCCGTTTTCATTTGAGGAATATCTTGAATATCATAATGTAAAACTGGATATGAGTTCATATTTCACTCTTGAGAACCACAAAAATGAAATAAAACAGTTGTTCAATAAGTATGTCGCTTTTGGTTCAATACCGGAGTTCCTTGATGAAACACAACCTTATGACAGGCTGAATGAATATCTTGAGAATATCATATTCAAGGATATTGTTGTACTGTTTAATATAAGGAACACTAGATTGGTAAAAGAACTTGCAATATTTTTGGCAACAAATACCTCCAAAATCTATTCAATAAACCAACTTAGCAAGATGTTCAAGTGTTCTGTAAATACCATACAAGAATACCTTTTCGATCTTGAGCAGGCGTATCTGTTCTTTAACCTAAAACAGTATTCCTATTCTTATAAAGAACAGGTCACAACACAGTCAAAATCATACTGCATAGACACAGGACTTGCCAGCGCAACAGGGTTTCAATTTTCAAAAAACAATGGTTGTCTTATAGAGAATGCTGTGTTCATTGAACTCAAAAGAAGAGGTCATGACATTTATTATCATAAAGGCACCGGAACAGGAGTTGAATGTGATTTCCTGATAAAAGAAGGAATGCATGTAACTAGCGTAATACAGGTAACAGAATCACTTACAAATCAGGATACAAAAAAAAGAGAGATCAAAGGACTTCTTGATGCAACTCAACAATATGGGCTTGAAGTCGGTTTGATATTGACTGACAATGAATACGATGATATTGTGCAGGATGATGTAACTATAAATGTACGTCCAATTTGGTTTTGGATGTTAGGGATATAATTGCACTAATATTTTGCCTTCAATTCAAATTCAGCAGAAGGAAGTATATTTTTTGTGTGAACATGATACACTTCTTCATTCTCATACACAACAACATTCTCGATCATTGAACCGTGCGTTCCTATAATTTCAAGGAGTGTGCCCATCTCTTCAATAGCAGGTTCTCGCGACGTACTCATCTCGAACAGATCTGCCAAAGCGGCAATGGTATTTCTTTTTATGTGGGGTGGGGTAATGCGGGTCATTGTTGTTAACATCGTGATGGGGGTATATATATGTTTCTATTCGTGTCTGCACGAACGATTATATCCTAATTATACGTTAAATCAACAAGGGTGCAACCATATTGATGATCATTCCAACAACAAGAGCAAGTGTTATTGTGAATGTTGATATCAAAGCCGTGTCTTTCCATCCAAGTTCATGTTTGAGTATTGCAATGGTTGCAACACACGGGATATAAATGGTCGTGACAACAGCAAACACATACATTTGCAGAGGTGTCAACACCATTGCAAAATTGGCAGTACCAGCCAAAACCGCAAGCACTTCAAGAGCCATCTCTTTTCGCAGGATGCCAAATACAAGCGCGGTCGCTGCAAACGCCGGAAGCCCGAGCAATCCTATGGATATGGGGCCTGCCGCGTTTTCGAATGCATCAAGTATCCCTACAGTATCCGCAGCACCAAGAAGTGCACTGCCTACGATCAACAGCGGGAATGCCACATAAACGAATTCACGGATCCGCAGCCACGTTTTTTGCAGTGTTGCCATTGGATCGGGGTTTCGGAGCGGTGCCATCTCCATAATGAAACCTGTTCGTTCACCCGGTAATCCCTTACCAAGTACCCATCCTGTTGAAAAGATGATGACAAGTTCCAGGACATAGATCGATATTGCTGCCCAGTATCCGACAAAGGTTCCAACAAGCCCGAGGATGATCACAGTTCTTGCAGAACATGGAGTAAGTGCTATCAAAACCGATGCGATCCTGCGCTCTCGCATGGTATTCAGGGCACGCGTAGACATAATTGCAGGCACGTTGCAGCCATATCCAAGTATGAGTGGTATTATGGCTCTTCCATGAAGGCCCACTTTGTGTGTGATTGTATCCAGCAAGAATGCTGCTCTTGTAAGGTATCCTGAATCTTCGAATACGGACAGGATGATGTAGAACACTGCAATATATGGAATGGCGATCGCAAAACCTGCCTCGACACCGAGGAGTGCATAAATGAGTGCGTTTTGTAATACAGGGTGCATCCCTGTTGTAAATCCTCTTGCAGGTTGTATCAGGTACATCTCAAATAAACTCACAATCTCTTCTTCCAAAAATCCGCCAACATAGAATACGATCGCGAATGTGAGCAGAAGTGCACCAATAAGTGCTGCAATGCCTGCATATTGGGATGTAAGTATTTTGTCGATCTTATCTTTCAGGGTTTTTTTGCGTTCAGACTTTGTTACTACGCTGTCAACGATATGTCCTGCCTCACCAAAGATATCGCGTGCGATCGTATCGTAAATTGACATCTCATGTGCCTGTTCGATCTCTTTTGCTATGGATCCTGTAATTTCAAGCAATTGATTTGCATCTTTTTTCGAACAACACATTTCGACAAAATTAGTATCATTTTGGAGTGCCCGTATCTTGACACCACGATCTATATTCGGAAATATTTTATCAAGGCGGTCAAGAGAACTGCGGATATGGCCATCGTAATG
>JAHYJJ010000163.1:0-3101 GCA_019429165.1 Methanosarcinaceae archaeon
CGGTCAGTCCAAAAAGGGCAGTTGCACAGATCGAGTTCGACAAGGCATGGGCTCGCAATTTCATGAAAAAGTATAATATCGGCGGATGCCCTGTTTTTGGTGTTTTTACAGATAAGAGCGAAATGGACGCATTTATTGATAATGTTGGAAATGTGGCAGTAAAACCTGCAGGTCTGACAGGCGGAAAGGGTGTCAAGGTCATGGGCGACCAGCTTCCTGACATCGAGGCTGCTAAAGTGTATGCTGCAAGTCTTCTGGAAGGCGACAGCGTAGTTATTGAAGAGAACCTTGTTGGTGAAGAGTTTACGCTTCAGGCATTCGTTGACGGTAAGTCACTTGCCTTTGCACCGACTGTCCAGGATCACAAACGTGCGTTTGAGGGCGATCTCGGGCCGAATACCGGTGGTATGGGTTCGTATACTAACACGGGTGCTCTTTTGCCTTTCCTTGTATCTGATGATGTTGAACAGGCAAAACAGATCATGAAGGATACGGTCAAGGCATTGTACGATGAGACCGGTGTATTATACAAGGGAACACTGTACGGTCAGTTCATGCTGACAAAGGACGGACCGAAAGTTATCGAGTTCAATGCAAGATTTGGTGACCCTGAAGCTATGAATGTATTGCCACTTCTTGAAACTGATTATGTTGACGTGATCACTGCAATCGCAGACGGCACTCTGGCAGATCTGGATGTCAAATTCAGCGAAAAGGCTACGGTGTGCAAGTATGCGGTTCCTGCCGGTTACCCTGACAATCCTACAAAAGACAGTGAAGTGATCGCAGGCGATATTGGGGATGCGCTTTTGTTCTATTCAAGCGTGTATGAAAAGGATGGTAAGGTTTACACCACAGGCTCAAGAGCGGTGGCTGTTGTTGGTATGGCTGATTCTATTGCCGCTGCGGAAGCGATCGCGCAGAATGCACTGGCCAATATTGGAGGCAATCTGCATTCAAGACGTGATATCGGTACGGCGGCAGTTGTACAGAAGAGGATCGACCACATGAAGGAGATTCGTGGATTTTAACCTTAACCTTGATCTTTACTTACAATAATCTAATTACAATTTGAGTTGATTAATATGAAACATCTGATCTCAATGGCTGACCTCTCAAATGAGGAGATAATTGATCTTCTCGATATGGCAGTGGACCTGAAGGAAAAGCGTCTTCGCGGTAAAGTGACAGACCTCCTGAAGAACAAGAGTCTTGCAATGATATTTGAAAAATCATCTACCCGCACGCGGGTATCTTTTGAGGCTGGTATGGCTGACCTTGGTGGTCATTCTCTTTATCTGAATTACAGGGATATCCAAATCGGGCGCGGTGAGACTGTTGCAGATACGGCGCGCGTGCTGTCAGGATATGTACATGGTATCACTGCAAGAGTGAACAGCCATGATACGGTTGTGGATCTTGCAGAACATGCAACTGTTCCTGTGATAAATGCATTGTCAGATCTGGAACATCCGTGCCAGATACTTGCAGACCTGCTTACGATCCGGGAGTTCAAGAACCGTCTCAGTGGCCTGAAGTATGCATGGATCGGGGATGGCAACAATGTTTGTAATTCCGCAATTTTGGGATGTGCTATCGTTGGTATGGATATTGTGGTGGCATGCCCGGAAGGATATGAACCCAATGAGGATATTGTAGCTCAGGCAAGATCGATGGGCGGAAACGTTACGATCACCAATGATCCGGCAGTGGCTGCAAAGGATGCTGATGTTTTCTACACGGATGTGTGGATCTCGATGGGTGATGAGGATGAGCGTGATAAAAGGATGCATGATCTGAAAAACTACCAGATAAATGCTGAACTTGTGGCTCTCGCAAAACATGATGCTATTGTGATGCACTGCCTACCTGCCCACAGGGGCGAGGAGATCACGGCGGAAGTTTTGGATGGTCCTCATTCAGTTGTATTCGAACAGGCAGAGAACCGTCTGCATGCGCAGAAGGCACTTATGCTTAAGTTGATGGCATGAGATTTGCTGTCAATTTGATCTTATTTTGTATGACGTAGTTTTAAAATCAAGTTATTCCAGTGAATATGGAACAAAATTTCACCGCAGAGGACGCTGAGTACGCAGAGGATCTTACTATTTCAACTCTTCGTCCTCCGCGTGCTCTGCGGTTGATTTCATATAACACCTTAACTCCGCTGAAATAGAGCATATTTATCCTCAAATTCAATATTTACATCACTTTATCCTAATACTTCTCAAGGTATTTTTTATTTTTTGAGCATTTTAACATTTGCAAATATTATATTTTTAATATTCTTGTTTAATTGGAAAAAATGAACATTTTTTGCACATGCTGTGAGTTCGAGATGTTATTTTTTTTGTCTGGGTGAGGATTAGGTTTTTTTGATTTGTGTTGGGCGGCGTGGAGTTGATGATTGTGGTATGTTCTGGATTTATCAATTATTTGATGTCCAAAACATCAAAAATAAACTAAGTAAAACATAAGCATAAATTAGTCCACAATGATCAATTCGATTGCCTCATGAAGATTTTCACGTGCTTCTTCGAGAGTTCCCCCCTGAGAGTTAGCTCCAGGCAATTCTTCTACATATCCGATATACCAATCATCGTCTTTCTCAAATATTGCAGTAAACGTGCTTTCCATGATTGTTTTATCTCCTTTAATGCCCTTAATTATTATTATTATTATTATTATTATTATTATTATTATTATTATTATTATAATGTACTTTCATACAACGTTTACGGATTTAATAAGTTTTGCTGTAGTCCACACAACTTGTGTAGTCCCACATTTCACTCATACCGCAACGCATCAAACGGCCGCATATTCGCAGCCTTCCACGCTGGATACATGCCGCCGGCAAGACTCGTAACAACTCCAAACAGCACGTCTGCAATGATGTACAAAAAGTTGTACAGCACAAAAAAGTAGGAACTCTCCTTTAATATCAGGATATTAACCACGAAGCTGGCGCCTATAGGGAGTTGCATATCTTCACACCAGAAAATAATTCTACAAAACAGTATTATACTATAAAATAGAATAACACATTATGGACTTCAAAAACCGAACAAACGAACTAAGCGCAATAAAAAACCTCGAAC
>JAHYJJ010000164.1:0-3076 GCA_019429165.1 Methanosarcinaceae archaeon
ATGTGCTCTCCATTGTTGTTTTTGTGGCAAAGATTGTACCACAAATATAAAGCTTCACCACATAAATTAAGACTCATCTAACAACGAAGAAGATAATCTTATCCCTGTTTGTTTTGACTGCCATGGAGAATTACCTCGGTATAACTCCAAACATCCCAAGGATTCAAAATATCGCCATCTTGAGATAAAGAGAAGAAGATATCATATATATGATTTATGTGCACTCCTATATGTGCGTCAGGTCGATATCAAAATTAGTAGATATCTCCATCATGTTAAAGATAATACAAGACAATCGCCAGAACGGGAGTGAGGAGATATTTCTTATATCAAATTGTGTGCATTTGGAAATACATATAACTTGATGTGACAATCCATTTATATGAGAGATTTCAAGTCAAATTCTACTCAATGCAGCCTTGTTGATATTGCCCCTACGATCTCGGAACTACTTGATATTCCCATGGTGCCGCCTGATGGTAAGGTTATTCAGGATGTGATCAAATATGCAAGTATAAATGGCTGTCAAAAAGTTGTACTGATAATTATTGACAGCCTTGGATATTCATTATATCGATATTTTAGCGAAAGCGGTGGTATATTTAACAATATACGACAACTTGCAGGATCAGGCATGGTTTTACGTTGTCAGTCAACAGCAGATCATACAACACCCGCAATTGCTTCTATCTTTACGGGATATTATCCAATGAAACATCACATTTATGCTACTGATGACATTTACAGGGAGAGGGCAAAAGATCCTGCAAATCCGAAGATCCAAACGATCCTTGAATGGGCACATGATGCCGGACGCAGATCGGCTGTAGTTATTGAATCACTCGGTGCAGATACTTTCTTAGATCGAGTTGGTGAAGTATTCGGTGTTCCTGATTCAAAGGATATCATAGAATACGACAGCAAGATCACAGATGCAGCAGTTCAAGCACTCGAATCAAAACCTGATATTCTTGCAGTTCATCTAAGGGCAATTGACAGGTATGCACACAGGGCGCAGACATGGGATGAATTAAGGTACGCTGCCGGTACGGTAGATGAGAACATCGGGCGAATCGTAGAAGCTACAGAGAAAGGTACGCTGTTTATGATATGCGGCGATCATCCAATACATGCAGGTGAAAAATGGATGAAGTCTGCTTTTAAGACGTGGGTTGAGGAACATCAAGTTCAACTTGTGGCGTTGATTATAAGCATGCCACAAAATAAATGTTCTAAATTCTAAACTTTTAATCATTTCAAACCGAATATATTATAATGTATGTATATTATTCACCTCGTCTATGAGTGAATATAAGATAAAGATCCATGATATGCCGCAAGAAGAGCGCCCTCGTGAGAGGCTGATAAAATATGGTGCCGAAAATCTTTCAAACGCGGAACTTCTGGCGATCATCCTGCGGACAGGTTCAAGTAAAGAAAACGTCGTGAACATGTCAAACCGTATCCTGTCTGAATACAATATCAAGCAGTTGAGTCAGGCAAATGTGGCAAAACTAACAGAGATACACGGAATAGGACCTGCAAAAGCCACCCAGATAGCTGCCATGTTTGAACTTGCAAGAAAACTTGAAACCTTTGCAGATGAGCCCAAACGAAAGATCAGATCGCCTGCTGATGTACATTCTCTTTTATATCCAAAGATGCGGGAGCAGAAAAAAGAAATACTTACTGCGCTCTTTATGGATACAAAGAACCAGATCCTGCGTGAAGAGGTAATCTCAATTGGAACACTGAATGCAAATATTGTTCATCCGCGCGAAATATTCAAGTCCGCACTTCTCGAATCATCCGCATCCGTAATTCTTGCACACAATCATCCATCCGGCGACCCGACACCAAGCAAAGAGGATATTGCAGTCACAGAAAAACTTATCGAAGGCGGCAAACTTCTTGGTATAGATGTACTTGATCATGTGATAATAGGGGACGGACGATATGTCAGCTTAAAAGATGAAGGGCTGGTCAGGTAATATGCAAAATTATGTAAAATTATGCAAAATTATGCAAAATTATGCAAAATTATGCAAAATTATGCAAAATTATGGAAAATTATGCAAAAATATCGCCGCTTAACAAAACATTTAAACGGTTGCATATAGAATAGGAACAGATGAGAGAAGTTACACTTAATGACCCATATACTATATCGTATAAAGGAATATACGCTGTTTGTGATTCCAGGAACGAATATGCAGAGATAATAGAACACACGAATTGCTATAGCGGTGCTGCATGGTCGAGATACCATTATTCTCATGCACCACTTGTTCTACAGACCAGAGCAGTTGGGGATATGCTCCGTTATCTTGTGAAAATCGGAACATCCGAATTAAAACTTGAAGCTTCCATCGCAGCAGCAGGTATCGAGTCTGTGCTTGTGGAAGGCGATGAGGTAAACATCACCTACGCAGGACTTGGCGGTGGCGGAGTGGGTGCTACAAACTGCAGGGCAACAGCCAATGGTGTACTGCGGGCTGATGTGACCGAATCCGGTGGTGGACGTGCAGCAAAAGGCACTATCACAGTGCCAAGGCGTGAGCGCGTGTTGATCGGTATTGATGATACCGATACCAAAGAAGAGGGCGCAACATGGTCATTAACTCATAACATCGCGAGCCAGCTTAGTTGTAATGATTCGATCTATTTGTCACATTCGCTTGTGCAACTTTTTCCAGTTGCTGCAAAAACACAGAACTGCGTATCTACAGTGCTGGAATTCGGATGTGTGAGCAGTGATGCTAAAGAGCAACTTTTGGATGAGATTGCTGAAGCACTCTTAAAATACAGTGTTTCTGATGAGACCGGAATGGTCGTTCTTTCTGATTTTGAAGCAAACAACATTTACGAATACAGCAAAAAATGCAGGAATGGTGAACTCACTTATGATTTTGCTATGAATTATGCAGAAGAACACGGGGTTGAGATATGGCTTGACGGCAATGGCATCATTGGTGCTCTTGCAGCTCTGCCGTGGTTTGCGAGACCTGATGAGTCTATCAGGCGAGATGCGGAATTGATGTTATAGTTGATCCATTAATAGAATAATACAATAGAA
>JAHYJJ010000165.1:0-3038 GCA_019429165.1 Methanosarcinaceae archaeon
ACCATATACACAACGCTTTCGCAGATGTTACTCGCATGGTCGCCTATACGTTCGAGATATCGCAGCACGAACAGCAGATGAGATGCATTAGTGATTATAGTGGGGTCTTGGATCATCATACCAATTAACTCGACCCATGTCTGATAGAACAATTTATCGATCCTGTCATCCTCTGCCGCAGTTATTTTTGCAAGTTTCACATCCGAAGTTTCAAACGCTTTGATCGCATTTTTTACCATGTTCTCTGCAATCTCTCCCATGATCGGTATATTGATCAGGGGTTTTACATGTCCACCTTCGATCTTATCTACAATTTTAGCAATGTCTACTGCAAGATCACTCATCCGTTCAAGATCGAGTGCAATCTTAATCGATGATGTGATCAACCGGAGGTCGCTTGCAAGCGGTTGTTGGAGTGCCAGCAAGCGTGTTGCATATCTTTCAATATTCGCTTCGTAACTATCGATCAAAGGATCAGTTTGAATGGTCTTTTTCGCCAGTTCAACATTAAGGTCGCATAATGACTCCACAGCATCGAGAATGGCTTTTTGTGATGCTTCTCCCATAGTAACTACGTTTTGTTTTAGAGAATCCAGTTCTCTTTGATATTTTACCCTTGCCATGCAATCACCCAAATCTTCCGGTAATATAATCTTCCGTGCTCTTCTCGCGCGGCATCTCAAATATCTGTCGGGTCTCCCCAAACTCTAATAACTCTCCCAGCAGGAAATATGCGGTATGGTCCGACACCCTTGCAGCCTGCTGCATATTATGAGTAACGATAATGATCGTATAATCCTTTTTCAGATCCATCAAAAGATCTTCGATCTTACTTGTTGAGATAGGGTCAAGTGCACTGCAAGGCTCATCAAGTAAAATTATCTCCGGTTTAACTGCAAGTGTCCGGGCAATGCACAATCTCTGCTGCTGACCTCCACTCAGATCAAGTGCAGGAGAGTTAAGCCTGTCTGAAACCTCATCCCACAGAGCCGCAGCCCGTAGTGTTTCTTCAACAAGTGTGTTCAGTTTTCCCTTATTCTTTTCGCCGTGTATGCGTGGACCGTATGCGATATTTTCATAGATCGACATAGGGAAAGGATTTGGTTTTTGGAATACCATCCCGATCCGTTTCCTAAGTTCAACCACATCCACTCCGCTTTCATAAACATTTTCTCCCTCAACCAACACTTCTCCTTCAATACGGCAGGTTTTGATCAGGTCGTTCATTCGGTTAAAACACCTCAGGAATGTAGACTTCCCGCACCCGGAAGGTCCGATGAAGGCGGTAATGGAATTCTTTGGAATATCAATTGAGATATCTTTAAGTGCCTGCTTTTCACCGTACCACAGGTTGAGGTCCTTTGTTGTGATCTCGGTCTCAATACTTTCTTCAAATGTGTCTTTCACCATAATAAGTACCTCAAATTATCATTACCCCCATCTCATTTTATTTTTATAATGCCGCCGTATCATCACAGCAACAAAGTTCACTCCAAGTACGATCATGAGCAGCACAAGGGCTGTTCCGTACTGGATCGGGCGTGTTGCAGCAATGTTCGTGCCTGATGTTGCAAGTACGAACAGGTGGTATGGAAGTGCCATGAACTGATCAGAGACCGAATCTGGCAGCCTTGGTAAAAAGTATGCGGCCCCCGTCAGTAAGATCGGGGCTGTTTCTCCTGCAACCCGGCCCACACTTAAAATTGCACCTGTTACCATACCAGGCAGTGCGATCGGAAGCACGATCTTGCGCACTGTCTGCCATCTGGTGACTCCGAGTGCGAGGGATGCTTCACGAAGTCCCGGCGGGATCGTTGCCATTGCCTCTTCACTTGCTCGGATGATCACCGGAAGGACAACAAGTGCCAGTGTCAGGGATGCGGCCAGTATCGAGGCACCAAAGCCCATATATTTGACGAACATAGCCAGCCCGAACAGGCCGAAAACAACTGATGGAGTACCTGCCAGATTGCTGATTGCCATCTGGATGATCCATACGATCCGCCCTTCTTGTGCATATTCATTCAGGTAGATCGCAGCAAGTATTCCAAGAGGCAATGCCACTGCCATGGAACCTATTATCAGGAACACGGTACCCACGATCGCAGGGAAGATCCCGCCTTCAGTCATCCTGTTCTTTGGTCCCTGTGTCAGGAAATCGATGCTTATTGCACCTATCCCGTTGCTGATGATATAGAATATGATCGTAAACACGAATGCCACTACAATAGCTATTGCGATCGTGAGGCATGCAAATGCGATCTTTTCACTGATTTTCGGGCTGAACATCAGGATCCCACCTTGAACCTGTATTTTCTTTTAACAGCTTCTGCTATCAGGTTTATTAGCAGGGTGATCACAAAAAGCACGGCACCGATAGCAAAGAGTGCATGATAATGTTCACTTCCCTGCGGCACTTCTCCCATCTCAAGTGCTATCGTGGCGGTCATGGTTTTCACGGGTGCAAATATCCCGCCCGGGAATCCCGGAATAACTGCTGCATTGCCTGTCACCATCATGACGGTCATAGTTTCTCCGATAGCGCGTCCCATTCCCAGCATTACTGCTGCCGATATTCCGGAAAGTGCCGCAGGCACGGTAACCCTGTGAATTGTCTGCCACCTGGTTGCACCAAGTGCGAGTGAGCCTTCTTTTAAGAAATCAGGCACGGAACTTATTGCGTCTTCTGATATGGATATGATCGTTGGGAGTGCCATTATCCCGAGCATGATTGAACCTGCCAGCGCGGTCTGTCCTGTGGGCAGGTCGAGCAATTGTTGCAGGCGCGGGATGAGAACCACAAGTCCAAAGAAACCATATACTACAGACGGCACGCCTGCAAGTATCTCAATGACGGGTTTTAGCATTTCTGCAACTTGTGGGGGTGCTATCTCTGAGATGAATATGGCAGATGCAATTCCAAGTGGTACTGCGATTACGATTGCACCTGCGGTTACGAAAAGTGTGCCCAATAACATTGGCAAAAGTCCGAACAGGGGGGGTTCTGATGTGGGATACCAGTATCGGCCTGAAAGGAA
>JAHYJJ010000010.1:0-22950 GCA_019429165.1 Methanosarcinaceae archaeon
ATTCAAAGTGTTTCTTGATCTGTGCCATCAATGTATGTAACTGAATTAGTTCATCTTTGTGCATAATTACCAACCTAAACCCTTTTCATAACAAATATAAGCTTAACCACAATATGCTAACATACAAATACTATTCCAATTCTGATAAAACCATTATTACCGGATGAGAATTTCCGAGTTCACATATATAAGTATTTATATAAATTATTTAGGATTAATCGTGATGAATCCATATATATAACAAATATATAACAAGAAAATGCTCACTTCGTTCGCATTAACTTGGACTACATAATCCTATAGATTATATACAACGAGAAAACGCTCACTTTGTTCGCGTTAACTCGGAGTACATAATCCTATAGATTATATACAACAAAAAAATCTTCGCTGACGCTCAGATTGACTCGAACGACACTGTCCCATTTTCCAGTTATTTTCAAGACGCAGATTCACACAGATTTACGCTGATTTAAGGTTTTGCATCTGCGTAAATCAGCGTTACCTGCACGCCCTTCAGGCGTAGCAGGCACTCAACTCCGCAGGAGGTGAGTGTATCTGCGTCTAATGAAATTGTTGAAATAACTGGATTTTGGAATTGTGCCGACTCGAACTATATGTTTATAAAACATATACAATAAAAAAGAAGTTGCCAGGAAATGATATAATACGGCCCAAAGACCGTTTTTCACATTTCCTGACTTTGTGTATTACAATCCCTGTGTTGTAAATACTTTCACTGATTCAGGGCTTTTTGAAATGTCCCCTATCTTAACACCAACAAGAGTCTCAATCCCTTTATCTACTGCAATATCAAGTATCCTTTGAGTTATCACGCCATCAAATACAACACTTTTAACATTTTCACTGCTCTTTAGTGTGTGCACAAGATCGCGAACTGCAGTCTCCACAACTACATTATCATCTGATCCTAACAAGCGCGCCCCAAGTGTACCCAACAATTCATCTGCATGGATTTTGAATCTGCTGCCCTCCATTGCTTCTTTTGCAGATACTGTAACTTTTGACTTTGATTCTACTTTTCTTGCAGGTTCCCCGCGGCGTTGTTGTGAAGGTTCTGACACTGTTCGATCATGTCGTTTTGTAGGAGTCTTTTCAATCCGTTCAATCCTTTTAGTCAGTTCAACCTTTTCAGCCACAGGTTCCTTAACTTCTGCATCTCTTCGTTCATTTCTGTTTGACACCCTTGTGACCCTTTTGGTTTTGGAAGGCTCGGACTGCTTGATAGAATATTTCTCCATAACCTGTTCAACAGGTATCTTCTGGCGCAGTGCCCGCACGATCTCCCTCTGGACAAGGTCTTCAACACTTTTTCCATCAGGTGCCCTGGCAATATAGTCAATATCCGCAACCTGAAGAAGTTCCTTGATGATAAGTTCCCCTCCACGGTCACCATCTGTGAATGCAGTAACTGATCTTGTTTTGGTAAGTTCTGCAACTTCAGGTGGAACATTTGTACCGCCTACACAAACTGTGTTCTTGATACCATATCGCAAAAGGTTGAGAACATCCGCGCGCCCTTCGACAACCACAATAGCATCCGAGTCAAGCATGTTAGGACCACATGGGATTTTGTTCTTACCGTAATACTGCATCTCCTCAATGCGCACTGACTGACGTACCTCGTCAGCAATCTCCTGTGATTCAGGTAGATTAACATCGAACATCTCGGTGAGAATGAACTTAGCCCTGTCAACGATATGTTTTCTCTTTGTCGCGCGCACATCCTCAATGTTTGTTATCTCGATCTGTGCACTGCAAGGACCAACCCTGTCAATCGTTTCAAGTGAAGCCGCAAGGATCGATGTCTCAACCTTATCAAGGCTTGAAGGGATCAGGATGTTTCCTTTTGCTTTCCCGCCTTTTGTATTTACAAGAACCTCTATCCTGCCTATACGACCTGTTTTTTGAAGGTCGCGCAAGTCAAGGTCTGAGCCAAGCAACCCTTCGGTCTGTCCGAAAATTGCACCGACTATATCGGGGCGCTCAATGACCCCATCCGCACTGATCTTGGAATGAATGATGTATTTTGTAGTATCTGTATTTTGCATATTTATATCCTCCACAATTAAATTTTCTTATTGTGCGTTTTTCATAGTATATATTTTACAAATATATAGTGCGAGTTAATGCAAACGAAGTGAGCATTTTCTCGTAGTATATGTTTTATTAACATATAGTGCAAGTTAATCTAAGCGTTAGCGAAGATTTTCTTGTTTGAAGCCCATGCAAGGCTTGTTTTACATTATCGAGTAAATCCTTCTATGCAATTGAATTAACTCAGATGCCTTGTATTTTATACAAGGGATCCGACAAAGTCGGATTGACATAATTTTACATTATGCCATACATACAAAAATAGCAGAATAAAAATAATTTACAACATTGATTGATCAGGAAAATAGTTTCTGGTATACCTATACCAGTCAGAACTGATTTTCCCTCAAATAATAATACTGTGTTTGTACAATGTCCCGTACAAGTTGTTGTTCGTGTTTTTATATGTCGAACTTTTTACACAATGCCACAATAGAAACAGTGAGTGTAAATGTTTTTGCATCATGCTGTTTGCATATTAGATCCGATATGAACACAACTCATTTATTGTTGAATTGCCAATAATCCGAAACAAAACCATTCTTTTTGTAATTGCAGCCAAGTAGACTGTTGTGAATGCCTATGCCCCTAGAATATTAAGAGTTTTGATTTAAAATTTTTGTGGAAATCTTGACAAATATTTTGTCAATACCCATTATCGTATCTTTTTTTATCTGCTAAAACCTCATACTGTAAATATGCTCTCTTGTGTATATGAAATTTGAATTATATTATGATGTTGTAAATTAAATATTACTAATGATTCTGACTATTATTGTAAATGTGATCATACCAATGAAATGTTTAAGCGTTTAGTTACGCTGTTCATTGATTTTTAATCACGAATGTAATCTGCATTGAGTGATTACACATTATAATAAGTGGTTGAAGGTTAATAAACTTGTGGTTTTTTATAGAGGATTTCGGTAAAAATATGTGGTAACAAAAATTCGAAAACATTATATAACAGTGTGAATATATGTTTAGTTGGAACGAGCGGGATTTTTTTCAAGCATTTTTTGCTACAATAACCCCCACTCCCCAACTCGCTCGTTCGCAATAATCTACTGCTTCAATCTATTTTTTATTATAATTATAATTATAATTATAATTTATTGATTATTTCCACTCCTACATTTATTTCTACTTTTTATTGTAGATCGATTATCATATGAATCCAAACTCTAATATCCCATATTGATATTCTTTAACACATGTATGAAAAAACAAACTCACGTCAAAAACTTGTGATAATCGGTGGCGGTGCTGCTGGAATGGCAGTTGCAACACACACAAAGCGCCATGGAAACTATTCTATTACAGTTATATCAAAGGATGAGCACACCGCATACAGCCAGTGTGGAATCCCGTTCGTGCTTGGTGGTGAGATCGAAGATTTTAATGAACTAATTGTAAAAAAACCAGAATTCTTCGAACAAATGGGAATAAACATTAGACTGAACACCACAGTCAATGTAATTGACATAGATTCTAAAACTATTTATTTAGGCGATGAGATACTTTCCTTTGACAAACTTGTGATCGCAACCGGAAGTCGCACACAAATACCTGACAACATCAAACCTAATATCGAACTTGATAATGTATTTACACTTCGCACCCTATCAGATGGCATGAAGATCCAAAATGCACTGAAAAACACTGATAACCTGACCATCATAGGTGGCGGTTCGATCGGTGTTGAAGTTGCAGCATCTGCGGCAAAACGTGGAATTAACACAACACTTGTTAACCGCAACTACTCACTCCTCTCACATAACATTGATCCGGACATGTCCGAGATCGTGCGATCGTATCTTGTGTCAATGGGGGTAGGGGTCATAACCGACACTGTGCCCGAATCCATCAACGGCACCGCAACAGTTGAATCAGTCACCATTGATGGCACCGATATACCGACTGATACTGTAATAATCTCTGCAGGTGTATTACCTGATACTTCACTTGCACGGAATACCCAAATTGAGATCGGCAAAAGCGGTGGTATTGTAGTGGATGAACAACTGCGGGTAAAGATTGGAGATGCATTCCATACAGATGTGTTTTCAGGAGGTGAATGTGCAGAGGTTTATAATCTTATTACCAGAGAACCTTTTGTAAGCCAACTTGGAAGCACTGCACGGCGAATGGCTGCCGTGATCGCAGATAACCTGTGCGGTACGCCTTCCACCTTTGGTCCAATAATAAATCCATGGGTCTGCGTTGCCGGAGACTTTCAGATAGGGTCTGTGGGTCTTACGAGCCGGATCGCTGAAAAAAATGGCGAAAATATCATAACAGGTATGTCAAAGGGCCTGACACGTGCTTCATATTACCCGGAAGGCAGCCAGATATTCATCAAACTCATATTCAGTGACAGGTATCTGATAGGTGCACAGGTGATCGCTGGAGAGGGAGTCAAGGAGCGCATCGACGGGCTTGCATTCGCAATTAGAAAGAGAGGGACCATTGATGAGATGCTGGAGATGGAAACATGCTACGCGCCCCCGGTGTCCATGTTGATCGACCCGATCATGTATGCGATAAAAGACGCTTACAAAAAAATGTAGGAGATGGGAATATCATTGAGATAGATGGTTCATACGGAGAAGGAGGTGGACAGATCATCAGAACAGCCATGGCCCTGTCTGCAGTGACCGGAAAAAAAGTCAGGATTACCAATATCCGAAAGAACCGACCAAAGCCAGGGCTTAAGCCACAGCACGTAAAATCGATAGAGACCGCGGCCCTGCTATGCGATGCTGATGTAACAGGACTGTCAATAGGCTCGACCGATGTCGTGTTCGCTCCAATGGAACTGAAGGGGGATAACGTTAAACTTGATATTGATATCGGAACTGCAGGAAGTATCTCACTTCTCCTCCAGTGCATCATGCCTGCTGCAGCCTGCACGCATGATGGTGTTGAACTGACCGTTACAGGAGGTACTGATGTCGCATGGTCTCCAACTATTGATTATCTGAAACACGTAACCTTCAGTGCACTGTCAAAGATGGGATACGATTGTGAGATCGAACTTCTTGCACGCGGTTATTATCCAAAAGGTGGAGGACGAGTGCGCGCACATCTCAAACCTGCCAGATTCAAAGGTTTTGATCTTACGACAGAGATCGGAAAGGGAAAGATATACGGCATATCCCATTGCGCGAATTTGCCCGAACACGTGGCAAAGCGACAGGCGGATTCAGCTGCATCATTGATCAGGGATGCGGGATATGAGTGCGAGATCGAGACCGTTTGCGTAACCTGCAGCTCAACTGGCAGCGGGATAAGTTTATGGCACGGCATGATTGGAGGGAGTGCACTTGGAAAACGAGGTCTACCTGCCGAAAAAGTTGGTGAAAATGCCGCAAAAGAAATACTCACAGAAATTTGTAGCGGTGCATCCGTGGATGTGCATCTTGCTGACCAGTTGATCCCATATATGGGTTTGGGTTTGGGTTTGGGTTTGGGTTTGGGTCTGGAACTTTGCGGACCAGAGGTTGAATTTGGTTCTTTTACTGTGCGGGAACTGACACAGCATACGCTGACGAACATCTGGGTAACTGAACAATTCCTTGATGTGAAGTTCAAGGTGCAAAAAATAGATGGACTTGAAGATGACCAGAAGGTCAAACTCGTAAAGGTATCTGTCAGGTGAAAGAAAAATATCACTCTTTTGCGGCCACAATACCAAGATACTGTGATGGCACTTCATCTGTCAGGACAATATCATCATTCACATTCATGAAAAAAAGACCATCCTGCTGTGCAGATTCTGCATCAACCTCAATGACAACTGGATTTTCAGTGTGAACCGATGCGGCTTCATGCGCTTTCCTATATGAAGTACTGAGATGCACATAACGCTGGCGCAGTGGTGTTATCCCGTTCTCCAAAAGCATGTCAACCTCTTCCAAACTAACACCGTAGTAAAGGTATGCAAGTTCATTCCCAGGATAATCCAGATCAACGTTAACGGAATGTCCATATCTTGCCCTTATTCGAGAGCCTTCTGCTTCATATCTTTTTTTTACATCAGATTCAATAAGTGCTATAAGGCGTTCTTCTGTTGCCCACCTGTATCGATTTTCCATAATGTCACACAGAAGATCCAGGTCAACCCAACCCTGTGTGTCCATTTCAAGACCTATATCGTCAGGGAAATGCCTGAGAGCACCGGAAATAAACCTTCCAAGCCGTTCCTCTCGCTCATCATCCAGTACATACCTGCCACTATCTCCACATTCAGGACATTCGTGGCCCCTGAAATATCCATCCTCATTGCATTTGCGAATCATGATATCTAAATCCAGTTGTATTTTATAATTAATATATCTTCTTAACTGATTGTCTGTTTTTTTGACTGTCAAACATTCTGAAAATTATCAATCCTATCAACGAGAAGATGGATGCACATAACAATACTGCCTCAAATCCATATATCTGTGACAATCCCCCTCCAATAAGTGCCCCCGTAATCCCTGAAGCTCCGATCATGGAGTTTAAAAGTCCTGCAGCAGTTGCCTTGTCGATGTTACGCTCAACAAGCAATTGGTTCGAGCCGACATATAGAAAAGACCACGAACATGCTACTACAATCATTCCGGGTATGACAAAAAGGTAATTCGGGATTATAATATAACTTGCAAATGCAACCACAGAAAGTAAATATCCCCAGACGATAAGCCGTTCGTTCCTAAATCCATCCAGTCGGCGCATCACCAAAAATTGTACTGCCGGATTGATCGCATAGAGTGTCCCTATCCAAAACGTATTAGCACCAAGTGATGCAAGATAGAGCGGGAATATTGTCCACACAGCCACTGCACCGCTATGGCGTATAAAAAATGACAGGTATGTGCCGATGTTACCTGTAAATGTATTAATGGAAAAATATGTTACATGGATCAGGGGTGTTTCGATATCTTCCATACGCATGGCACTGATCAGTGCAAAGCAGTAGAAAATGGAGGATAAAGCAAACAGGTAGATGATATTCCCAATAAGTCCTGCCAGCAGGTATCCTGCCATCCAGCCGAGCGCCCCGAATGAACTGAACTTGCCTATACTGCGCTTTTGGTAATGCACATAAGCGATAAGAGCAGCAGGATACATCCCTACACTGAACCCTGCAAGTCCCCTTGTGACCGCAAGTGAGAATGGATCGTATGCAAATATCTGCAAAAAGAATGTGATAGCAGATACTACCAAACCCAAAATAATAACCTTTTTCAGACGATGGATATCTGCTGCTTTGCCAAATATGAACGATGAAAGAAAAGATGTTGCACCAAAGGCCGCACTGATCACCCCGATCTCAAAATACGTTGCCCCAAGAGACTCTGCGAACAGAGGTATGAAGACCATGCTCAGCATGTAAGATGTATTTGTCAGGAACTGGATCGTGTTAAGTCTCACTGCCCCAACAAGTGATTATCCTTATTTCAAATTGTTGGGACGGACGTGTTTGTCATATCTTAGATCGTAAGCCAATCTTTATCTATACTTCCAACCAAAATACATCTCATGTCCAGTTTCTCCCCAACACTTACAGCAAAAGCCCTGTGGCAATTACGTGTAAAAAAAAGACCATTTGTAATGTCTCATGCCATCAATTCAAAATGTAACATGAGCTGCAAGTTCTGTGAATACTGGAAAGCCGGGGGCGACGAGATGAGCACCAAAGAGATATTCAACATGCTTGACGATGCGAAGTCGTTTGGTATCATGTATTATAATGCATGGACTACGGAGCCGTTGCTTCGAGAAGACCTGCCTGATATTCTTGAACACGCGCATGATATCGGGATGATAACGTCCCTTATTACCAATGGAAAACTTCTTGAAAAGCGGGCTGATGAGCTAAAAGACCTTGATTACCTGTCCGTATCCGTGGACGGCATTGAGAGTTACAGGGAAATTCGGGGAATTGATATTGACGAGATCATGCCAGGGATTAAAAAGGCGAAGGAAGGGCGGAAGAATCCATTGCTCATGAACTGTGTGATAAGCGGCAAGAACCTTGATGATATCGAACCTCTCATCCATCTTGCAAAAGAGATGAATGTCAGGATCTCGTTTGAACCGCTCTATGAATTCGGAGGCATTGACAGGGATGTCTGGGATGAGATCGGGATAAAGGATATGGGGAAATACCACAATACTGTCCAGCGCATAATCGAGATGAAGAAACAGGGGTATCCAATCATCAATTCAATTTCATATCTTACCATGGTCAAAAACCTCACGACCGATTACAAATGCCATGCAAGCGACATTATCCTGAATGTGACTGTGGATGGCACTGTGGAGAACTGTCGTGTTCACAGAGATTCACTTGGTAATGTTAAAGACGGTATTGGGAATGTGTGGAACACGTCAAAGAATATGAGAAAAACAATTTCAACTCAATGTGAGGGTTGTCTATTTTTCGGGTATGTTGAGAACAGTCTCCTGTATGACTTCAACACAGAAGTTATGCGGCATTATGAATGGATGTAAGGCAAAGGTAAGGATTCGATTTTTATTTACTGTATTTGTTTAGCGATTTTTAATGCCGAGTCAAAACGCCGCAGGCGGCGCATTCCCATACTAATGATTAGATAATTTACTTTGTTCATTGAATGCGAAAAGATAATAACTTAATATCGTTGGAAGGCGCCGCCTGCGGCGTTGTATTGGTTTTAGTTTTACACCCATACAAATACGTTTACTTAATAGCGCACTCAAGTAGTTTCACATCGATCTTATCGCCGTTCTTGATCTTGAATATCTTTGCCGCATTACCGCAATTTATTGATATTTCCAAAAACTCGTGGCTTCCTATAAGGGCAAGGGCATCTCCATCTTCGACCATGCAATAGGTCTGTAAAAAAGGGATCTCGATCCCAAACATGAGAAGTTTTGCCCCAAAATCTGTTTTATCAAGAATAACATCCTTGGGTATGTTGGTGACAATGTTCCCAAAATCATCGATAAAGATAACCTCACCTGAGATTACACCCCCGCTCACCTCGATCTTTTTAAGGTCAAGGTCAACAAAGTCATCGATCCTTTTACCAACGTCTTCGATTAGGACAATCTCTTTGGGACGTTTTCCGGATAATAGATTCGATAAACGGTTCAATATATTGTTTCTTTTCTGGTTCGCTTTGAGCAGATACGCGCCCACTGGTGCGAATATATCCCTGCCATGGAAAGTAGATGAAACGTTGTAAAACAGTTTCGTGTTTATGATCTCATAAACCTCAATATCCCCGACTTTGCGTGCTGCAGGAATTAAAAGTCCGTTATCGGGCCCCACAAAATACTGCCCTCCCGCGCGTATTGCAATCGCACGCCGATCGGTTCCAACACTCGGGTCCACCACAGCCACATGCACCGTTCCTGCAGGAAAATGATCCACAACACTATACAATGTGAAAGCACCTGCACGAATGTCTGCATGTGGGATGGAATGGGTTATATCAATAATGTTTGCAGTTTCGTTGATATTCAGGATAGCGGCTTTGAGGGATGCGGGATAGAGTGAACCGAAATCGGTTGTGAGAGTTATCACTGGCATACAAAAGAATTGGGGTTGATGGTATAAAAAAGAAGGGACTGATGAAAATAGTACCAAAAAAAGAAAAAAAGAATAGATACTAAACCGAGTCAGCTTTTTGTAACTTTCCGGCCACATAGTACACAGAGAGCACAGAGGCCGTAGCAACATTCTCTCTGTGTACTCTGTGTACTCTGTGCCCTCTGTGGCTTGAATTACACTTGCAAGAAGTTATATTTATTTTTTTTAATGTCACATGTATTTATCTACAGTTCTAAATTATACTTGCGGAGTGGTAGAAAATAAAAAAAAAAAGAAAGTAATACAAATTGCATTACTTTGCCAGATTGTAATTCGCGTTCACGATCTTAAGTGCGCAGAAGTTACCGCACATTGTGCATGCATCCTCGTCTTCAGGTGAACGGCTATTGCGTATGGATCTTGCATATTCGGGGTCCAGAGCATTAGCGTACATTCCTTCCCAGTCAAGGTCACGGCGTGCACGTGCCATAGCAAGGTCCTGGTCGCGCTTGCCCAATTTGACCATATCGCCTATATGTGCAGCGATCTTGGATGTCCTGATTCCTTCGATGACATCTGCTTTGTTTGGCAATGCCAGATGTTCGGCGGGTGTCACGTAGCAAAGGAAGTCACAGCCTGCTGCTGCTGCTGTAGATGCACCGATCGCGGTTACAATGTGGTCGCGTCCAGGGGATACATCAGTTACCAGTGGTCCGAGCATGTAAAATGGTTTGTGACCGCTCATGGCTTTCATGAGTTTGACATTCATCTCGACTTCGTCCAATGGAACATGGCCTGGGCCTTCAACAATGACCTGCAGGTCATATTTGTCGTGTGCGATCTGTGCACATTCTGAGTTGATGATAAGTTCCTGAACCTGTGCCCTGTCAGTAGAATCATGGATGGCTCCTGCACGCATTCCATTACCTGTGGACAAGACGACCTCGTGCTCCTTGAGGATCTCACATAGGTAATCAAATTCGCTGTACAGTGGATTTTCCTTCTCGTTGTGCAACATCCATGTAGTCATGAATGCGCCACCACGGGAACAGAGTCCGCCATAGCGGCCATGTTTTTTAAGTCTGTCAATAACAATATTGTTGATGCCAGTGTGGATAGCCATGAAGTTGGTACCCAGTTTTGCCTGGTCTGCGGTTGCCTTGAAAAGTTCATCCTCTGTCATGTGGACGATGGAACCGTATTTGTCTGCGGCTTCAATGAATGCCTGATACAGTGGAACTGATCCAACAGATAGTGATACCGAGTCAATGACTCTCTTTCGCATCTCTAAGAAGTCGCCTCCGGTACTAAGCTCCATCAGGGTATCTGCACCTGCGGCTTCGGCTGCCTGTGCTTTCTCGACTTCCATTTCAACACTGGCGATGTCTGTTGATGAACCAATGGATGCGTTGATCTTTGTTGTAAGTCCTTCTCCAATACCACACAGTTTAACGTCTCTATATGGGGATACCGGGATAACTATCCTGCCTGCTGCTATGCCTCGTCTGATGAACTCCGGTTCAAGCCCTTCAAAAGCAGCAACCGTTTTCATCTCTTCTGTAATCTTACCATTCTTTGCGTCAGTTACTAAACTCATAATTTACACCTACATAAATCAATAATTAGTACTCAAATAGATGTATTTTTATATAACACTTCTTATAAAATTTAGTTGAGTTTAAATCAAGTAAACTTGATATAATTTTCAGTAACCGTGTGTATCTTGAATGCACAGTATGCTGATTTTCAATTGAGTGCAACCAATTTAGAATACGAATGATCCAAAAACACTAAAGATAAATGATATTTTAAAACCGCAGAGCACACTCACCTCCTACGGAGTTGAGTGCCTGTCACGCCCACAGGGCGTGCAGATCACTGTGGACACAGAAAAAAAAGTACAATATCGATGCCTTCATGCCCTCTGAGAACGGAGGCGTGCGGTTTTCACCGTACTCGTGTTCCGGCTGGTACTTCCTTCTCGGGCACAAGTAGCACCGCGCCGTCAGTATCGCCTGCAAGCACCATTCCCCTTGACTCTACGCCGCAGAGTTTTGCAGGCTTGAGGTTTGCAAGAACAACGACCTGCCGCCCAATGATCTGCTCAGGATCGTGTGTTTCCTTGATTCCGGCAACCAGTTGTCTGGGTGTTTCCTCACCGATATCAATTTCAAGGCGCATTAATTTGTTGGATTTCTTAACAGGTTCGGCTGTAACAATCGTTCCAATCCTGATATCAATTTTTGAAAAATCCTCAAAAGTGATATGTTCTGTAGTTTCAGTCTGTATCTCTTTTTTTACTTCTACTTTTTTATCCATTTCTTTCACTTTCCCTGATCTTTCTTTTGTACCGGATTCCTTTGCGATAGCCCCTGCCACTCTTTTGCTTGCGATCTTCGCCATATCTTCTGTCTTGTCATCCTCGATCTTCTCGAACAGGATCAAAGGCATTGGAAGTGGGGTTCCACTATTGACCAATACTATAGCATCACTATATGTCGCAGCATGAACATCGTCACTCATTCCGATCTGCGCCCATGCCTCCTCCATTTTTTGAGGCAGCACAGGTTCGAACAAAAGGATTAGTGCCTTTGCGATCTGAATACAGTTCGCAACCACTTTTCCACAGGCGGCCTTGTCTTCCTTGATAAGTTTCCATGGTTCATTTGACTGGAAATACACATTACCATAAGATGCAAGAGCCATAGCGGAATCCACCGCCTTCTTGAACTCATATTCTTCCATAGGTGCATTGACATTTGCAATCGTGCTTTCGATATTGTCCAGCACATCCCTGTCGATCTCACCCTGTGGAATCTCGCCAAAGTTCTTGTGTGCGAACAGCAATGTCCGATATAGGAAATTGCCAAACACGGCAACAAGTTCAGTATTGATCTTTTCCTGGAACACTTTCCATGAAAAGTTCAGTTCCTTTGTGTGTGATGTGTAACTTGTGAGATAGTAACGCAAAAGGTCAGGATGGAATCCATGGTCAAGATAATCCTCTCCGACCCAGACAACATATCCGCGGCTCTTTGAGAACGTCTTATCCTCGATCTTCACCATTCCAGAAGCCACGACAGCCCACGGCTGGCTGTAACCTGCACCTTTGAGCATTGCAGGCCAGAAAACACAGTGGTGGTATGTGATGTCACCACCAATAAAATGAATGATCCTTCCATCGCCTTTCCAGAACTTTTCCCAATCCTCATTGTTTGCATTTGCCCATTCTTCTGTAAATGCGATATATCCGATCGGTGCATCCACCCAGACATACACAACAAGATCATCATGTCCGGGGAACTTTACGCCCCATTCGAGATTTCTTGTTATGCACCAGTCTGTGAGTTCCTGCTTCACCCAGCCGATAGCATAGTTCCTTGCGTTTGATGTGCCTTCCATTGTCTCAAGATATTCCAAAAGGAAATCCTTAAATTCTGACAATTTGAAAAAGAAATGTTCCTGTTTGCGGTATTCGGCAGCGCCGCCGCAGATGGTACATTTTGGCTCTTTCAGTTCACCGGGTTCTAGATGTTTCTCACAGCCCTGATCACATTCGTCACCGCGCGCATCCATGCCGCAATATGGGCATTTCCCTTCTACATACCTGTCAGGCAAGGATCGGTCGCATTTGGGGCAGTATGCGATCTCGATCGTTTTTGGGTATGTGTATCCGTTCTCAATGAGTTTGTTCACAATCTCGGTTGTACGGTTATGATTTTCAGGGTCATCCGTAGTTCCGAAAGCATCGAAATTTATGTTCATATTCCTGAACGTCTCATCGAAATGCTTGTGGTATTTCTGGACAAGTTCTGTTGGTGTGATATTCAATTGTTCTGCATTGACCACGACCGGCGTGCCGTGTGTGTCTGAACCACATACAAATGTCACCTCTTGCCCTTGTTTTTTTAAAGACCTGACGAAAATGTCGGCAGGTACGTATGTGCGCAGATGTCCTACATGGGCTTTCCCGTTCGCATAGGGAAGTCCACAGGTCACGAGCACAGGTTTATCAGATGGAAATTTGGACATTTTATTTCTCCATGTATTATTTTAAATTTTAAATTATAACTTTAAATTTTAAATTTTAAATTATAAATTATAAATTATAACGTGTTGGATGTGTGCAATAATAAAATATATTTCGCTTGCTACAATTAAAGTTAAATGATTGTGGAGGGAAAGCTTTTGAATATATAGGTTCATCATATAAAGGTAGTAATACAAACAATTGTAGAGGTACCAGATGAGTTCAAGTTATAAACCTTATCACTATTATAGCAAACAGGATGAACCAATTCCACAAGAACAGCCTGATCCAGTTTCAGATAAAAGAAAAGGACGAAAAAAACAGTATATTGCTGTATTCGTAGTCCTGCTACTGATAATTGGTGCAAGTTTTGCTGCAATATACTACTGGGCAGGCGGGGAATTATACCCCAAAGATGACAGGGTGGCAGTGATCTATGTGCAGGGTACGATGCTTTCCGGCAGCGTTCCAGGTGGGCTTGGATATGTGACCTCTGAGGAGATATCTGATTATATTCAAAAAGCCGTCGATGATGATTCAGTACGGGCAATTGTTCTTCGTGTTAACAGCCCTGGCGGTTCGCCGGCTGCGGCTGAAGAAATCGTCACAGAGATCAAGAAAGCACAAAAATCAGGGGTTCCAATTGTGGTTTCCATGGGTGATGTGGCTGCAAGTGCCGCATATTATATTTCTGCACCAACAGACATGATCTATGCGAACCCATCTACAATGACAGGAAGTATTGGTGTCATCTGGACATTCCAGAATATGTCGGGATATTATGAAGAAGAAGGAGTTGAGTTCCATATCGCCAAATCCGGCGAATTTAAGGATATGGGTGGTTCATGGAGAGGACTTTCTGACGATGAGAAGAAATATGCTGACACTGTTATCATCGAAGTTTATAACAATTTTGTGGATGAAGTGGCAACCGGTCGCGACTTGAGTCGTAGCGATGTGAAGGACCTCGCAGATGGACGTATATACACCGGAACAAAGGCTAAGAGTCTTGGTCTTGTTGATAATTTTGGAAACATGTATGATGCTATCGAAAAGGCAGGCGAACTTGGTGGGATAGAAGGTGAACCCACTGTTATTTACATGAACCGGCCAACTCTTTCCAGATTGCTTTTTGGTTCTGAAACAGATTCATCACAAACCGTGAAGCAGTTTGCTGCTTATTTTGAAGATAATCCTTTTGGAAAGATAACGGCTCAGGTCATTTGACCATAGTATGAGATATTTACGCCATAAACTTTGGTTACTTGACCATTGTAGGAGACATTTACTCCACATCGATATAGAAAAGGTTTATGTATAATTCAGATATATCAATAAAATACATTATATCATAAGTCTGAGGGGATTTAATGAATAAAATAGATATCTTACAAAGATGTCTGCACACGCTTACGAACGACAGTAATGTCATTGGCAGTGCAGTATCGAGTAAAAATGGATTGGTCATGGCAACTGATTTGCCAGACGGTATAGATAAGAACTCTTTTTGTGCAATGGCAGGGTCGTTATTTGATGGAATACAGACCGCTGCATCTGCGATTGGAAGACATGGTGTCCAACATGCAATAACACATATAGGAGACTAGGTTTTCATTGCCCAACTTTGTGGTAATTCTGCTATTTTGCTGGTAAATGCCCAGTCAGGTATAAAAATGGATAGTTTTATGCATGAGATGACATCTACCGCAAATACGATCGGAACTGTAGTTGGATAAATTGCGATCTTTGATTAGATGACGATATGGTATGGGTTACGACCCATCAACCATTCCGGTCGGTTTCGATCTTATACATAATCTAACGAGAGTATGTACAATGCTCTCTCGCTATCTGGCAGGTTGAGCACCGGCCCTATTTTTTTATAGTATATATTTTATAAATAAGTAGTGCGAGTTAATCCGAGCACTAGCGAGAATTTTTTCGTTGTATATAATCTATAAGATTATGTAGTTTAAGTTAATGCGAACGAAGTGAGCATTTTCTTGTAGTATATGTTTTATAAACATATAGTTCGAGTCAATCTGAGCGTTAGCGAAGATTTTCTCGTCGGGCAATAATCAATAACAACCTAAAGATTCTCACCAAAGATTATCTCAACTTCCTGCAACGTCATGAGTTCCCTTGGCGCCATCTCACGAAGTTTTGGCAGCAATGGCCTGATCTTTTCATCCGTGTCCACTGCTTCCACGATCAGCGGCAAGTCAACCCCGAGCCGCAGTATGCTTGCAGTATGAATATTACTGTGAACCCCATATCCCTCAATGCCGTGAATAACTGTTGCTCCTGCAACAAAGGAATCTTTCAGGTACTCAATAATGACATGATGCGCTGACCTGCCTTTGTAGGTATCATTTTCGCTAAGATATATCCGAAGAAGTACGGCTTTCATAATTTTCCTCCCTAAATATTATTTGTTCTGATCTTAGATTGAGCCAATTGCATTGGCTCAGATAAAGTTAACTACAAAATATCCCGCAAAAACTCCCGTTAAACACAACAGTACATTTAATGAGATGTTCAGGATGAAATACATATTCTCCCCTCCCTCCAGCAGTTTAAATGTCTCATAAGCAAATGTGGAGAATGTGGTGAACGAACCAAGTAACCCTATGTTCACAAGATACATAGTCGAATCCGGAATTGATGAAAAGGTTATAATGGAAAGTGCTGTGCTCCCAATGACGTTTACAATAAGCGTTCCTGTCGGGAGTTCGGCAATTCTCGCAACCATCCCTGAAACCAGATATCGCAATATCGCGCCAAAGAACCCTCCAAACCCGACAAGTATGACAGGTACGAACACATCCGGCACCATTATTTTGCCACCCCAATCTCTTTTCTTTTTGATAGGATTATAATGACACCGCGTCCCATAAGTACTGAAATGAGCGTGAGAATAACGTTTGCCGCAATGTTTATGATCGCAAATGTGGGTACCATCTGGTAGGATTGGATTGCGAAAGTGGAAAAGGTTGTGAATGAACCCAAAAAACCGATCCCAAATCCCATTCGTGTGCGCTGGCTGACATATCCCAGGAAATCTGATTCATACATCAGCATCCCGAGTGCGAAACTACCGAGTACGTTGACAATAAGCGTGTTAAAAGGTGTGGCAACTGCGCTCGATAATAAAAACCTTGAGATCGCCCCGAAAAAGCCGCCTATTCCGATGATCAACAGGTTGCTGAGATCTGTTCTCATGGAAGTCATGTTACTCTATCAGGACAACATCCACGTCCTGTCCTTCTTCATATCCTTCCACGTTTTCAGGAATAATGACAAAACCGCTGGCTTTTGCCACCGAACTCAGAACACCTGAACCAGATGTCATAAGAGGATGTGCAATACCACCATCAAGCACAACTCTTGCGTATGTCAGGTACCCTTCTTTTGAGTTGATCTTTCCACCCATACGCGCCCTGATGATAGTGTCAGGTATGAAGGGAATGTTTCCTACTTTCCTGAGCGCCGGACGTGCGAACGCAAACAACGCGACAAGTCCTGCAACAGGATAACCTGGCATACATACAACAGGCACGTTCCCGATGATCCCCAGGGCAGTGGGTTTTCCAGGACTCAATCCAACGCCGTGGACAAGTATCTTTCCCAGTGAATCTACAACCGCAGGTACATGATCACGTTCTCCAACCGATGTACCGCCGCATAGTATTATCATGTCAGCATCAAGGCTCGATCGTATAGCGTTTTCGATAAGCTCGGGTATGTCTGGTACGATATCGCAATATCGTGCTTTTCCACCCCATTTTTTAACATACAACCCGACCATGAGACCATTCGTTTCAAGAACTTTCCCTGGTGGTGGGATTTCCGCAGTTGTGCGGGGGACGACCTCATCGCCTGTCGGGATAACTGCCACTACCGGTTTTCGGTATACTTTTACTTCGTTGAGTCCAAGGGAGGCTATAACTGCAATGTCACATGGGCGAAGCAGGTGACCTCTCTCAAATATAAGTTCGCCTCCCTGCATATCCTCACCGATACGTCCCACATGCTTGTTCGGGTGTACCTGTGTACGTATCTCCACCATGTCACCTATCGTTGCGGTGTCCTCTATCATGACAACGGCATCTGCGCTTTCAGGTATGTTCGAGCCGGTATGTACGCGGGTGCATGTGCCCTTTTCTGCATCTTCTGATACACCTAGCAATATTGGGTTTGTCACTGATGCACCGATGGTATCGGATGACTGTACTGAGTAACCGTCCATTGCAGCGCGGCGGTAGTGAGGAACATTTCTTGTAGCTGTGATGGATGATGCGAGCACTCTGTCGGAGCAATCAATGAGCGCAATCGTCTCTGTCGATACCATTGGATCGATCGCATTTAGGAAAAGTCTTTTCGCATCCTCTACTTTTGTGAGTTCTTTGATGATCGTTCCCATCTGCCCAACCTGCTTAAAAATGTAAAATGTAAAATGTAAAATGTAAAGTGTAAAATCGTAATTGTTTTCATCCACCTGAAACAGGGGGGAAAATAGCAATTTCGTCACCCTGTGCAAGTGTGGTTGAAAAACCGTCAAGATGATAGATACTGTTGCCGTTTACAAACACATTTATGTACCCGCGAAGTTGTGGTTCTTCAGTATTGTCTTCAAATATTATTTCTTTTAACGAAGGATACTGCTGTGTGAGACTGTTAAGTATATCCAATACAGTGTCGCCATCAAACATTATTTCGGATTTGCCTGCATGCTCACGAAGATTTGCAAATAGTTTCATTTTAATGCTTACCATGAAGACACTATTTTGACGCATACCTTTAATAAAGTTCTGCTATTCTATTACTGGATTAATTGTATATGAGGCTGCAAAAATGAATGTAAACCTATTATCCACTAATTATGCATCTATTTATTTTGCATTTAATGTTATTTCGTTCTTATTTTATGGATTTGACAAGGCTAAGGCTCAATCTAAACGAAAATTGCGAAGGATTCCTGAAAAAATTCTATTATTGATGGCATTGATGGCACCTTTTGGTGCACTGGCCGGAATGCAGGTCTTCAGACACAAGATACGGAAGGATAATTTCAAGTATCTGGTACCAACTTTTGTTGCGGTTCACCTGATTGTTTTTGCGGTATTATGATGTTAGAAAATGTTATAACTCGTCACCAAAAATAAATTGTAAACAAAAAAAGAAAATGGAATAATTTAGCATTCCATTTATTAAATTAATCCCAGAATACTTAAGATTGACTGAACTGCTTTTACAAATCCAACTACGATCTTATTTTTAAGTCCAACACCCTCGTAAGTGATATCCTTATTTTTGAGAGCATCCATAGTTACAGTTGCTGGGTCAGTAGAACCCAAAATGTTGTCTACTGTTTCCTCGTTTGACGTAACCAGAAGTGTTGGATTTTCTGGTTTACCACTTTCTATTCCAGTGATATATGCATCTGAATTTGTGACCGCTGCAAGTTCAATATCCCCACCTGTCTTTGTGATGATGATATGAATTACCTGATCACCAAATATTGATTTGACAAATGAAGGTAAATCCGGGTTTGAACTAATGAAATTATTGTAATCAACGAGCAAATAAGATTCAATTTCAGCTTGTGTTATCGCTGAGACGGGCGATGCAAAACAACTGGATACTACAAGTGTTAGTAGTACCAAAATCGAAAGCCTCTTGATGTTCATCATGTTTTTAACCTCTATTATTATATAATGTATTTAAAGTGAACATTTTATTGTATAAATAATTATTGAGAACCCAATATTTCATTAGTCTTCGGTTCCATTCTCTTTTTGTATTCACTCCTCAGTAAAACAATAATTGCTTATATCAATGGTTTACTAATGATTGGTATTCAAATATTTGTCAGCATATAGTGGGATATCGCGGAGTTTGCAGATGGATTATGACAAATCGAACATCAATGATGTGTTCATGGCTTTAGATGCCTCTAAAAAGGGACTTACATCCGAAAATGCAAAGAATAGGCTTGAAAAATACGGCACCAACGAGCTTGAGGAAAAACAAAAGATCACGCCTCTTAAAGTGTTGCTGAGCCAGTTCGCAAACTTCATAGTCTGGGTCTTGTTTGCAGCAGCAATAATCTCCCTGGTCATAGGGGAAACCATCAACTTTTGGGTTATCTCATTTATCATCACATTTGTCATAGTTTTGGGCTTTGTGCAGGAATACAAAGCAGAAAAAGCAATGGAAGCACTGAAAAGAATTGTTGAACCGACTACCCGAGTGCTCAGGAATGGATGGCAAAAAGAGATACTAACAAAGGACGTCGTTCCGGGTGATATTCTGTTGCTTGAAACCGGAGACAGTATCCCCGCAGACGCAATGATCTTTTATATAACCGGCTTGAAGGTCGATGAAGCGGCCCTCACAGGTGAGAGCGGTGCAGTTGAGAAAAAAGAATGCGACATGATCTTTGCAGGAACACAGATCGTTCACGGGAAATGCAAGGCTGTTGTCACATCAACAGGCATGCAAACGAAATTAGGGCAGATTGCAGGGATGATACAGGAAGTTGAAGAAAAAACACCTTTGCAGATCAAGATCACAGATCTTTCAAAAAGCCTTGCAATGATCGCACTGACGGCTTGTACTGCCACATTCGTAATTGGATTATTTAAAGGAGCACCTTTGGGAGAGATGTTGATAATATCTATGGCACTGGCTGTTGCAGCCGTTCCAGAAGGACTGCCTTTCACTCTGACACTTACACTTGCGTATGGAATGCGCAAGATGGCAAAACAAAATGCCCTCATACGAAAAATGCTCGGTGTTGAAATACTGGGATCTACAACTGTTATCTGTACAGATAAGACAGGCACGTTGACAAAGAACGAGATGACCGTCGAAAAAATCTATGTGGACGAGACGTTCTTTGACTTAACAGGTGTCGGCTATGAGCCAAAAGGAGATTATTCGATTGATGGTACAAAGATCGATGTGACAAAACATGAAAATCTGGGCCGGTTGTTAAAAGCTGCTGCCCTTTGCAACAATGCGGTCTTTGAAGAAAACGTGGGGAATTTGGAACGCCGGGAAAAACGGAAACTCATCGGAGACCCGACAGAGATATCACTTGTCGTTGCAGCCGCAAAGGCAGACATCTGGCAAGACGATCTGGAAAATGATTACCAGATGATAGAAGAGATACTTTTCACATCAGAAAGGAAATTAATGTCTACCGTATACGAAAATAGAGGAGAGACCGAAAAAACAGTATTCTCCAAAGGTGCACCCGAATTTTTGTTAAAAAAATGTAGTTTCATCAGGAAAGGGGACTCTTTTGAAGAACTCAGTGAGGACGAAGTTGCGAAGATACTTGAGACGAACCACAACCTTGCAAGTTCTGCTTACCGTGTGCTTGGTGTTGCTTATAAGGAGATGACTGGGGAACTTACTCCTGAAAACATTGAGAAGGGGCTGGTTTTTTTGGGTTTGGTCGCAATGATCGATCCTGCGCGGGAAGAAGCAAAAAAGGCGATCGTGACATGTAAAAAAGCCGGGATTAAGGTTGTGATGATCACAGGCGATAACGATGCGACTGCAAAAGCAATAGCACAAAATATTGGTTTATTTGATGAGATCAGGGATTTTGGAGACCTTGGGGACGAAAAACTAAAACGAATAGTTGCAGATGGAGTAATTACAGGTAGTGAACTGGAGTCATTGGACGAAGAAGAGTTTGAAAGTGTTGTTGAAGGTATCAATATCTATGCAAGGATGATGCCACAGCAGAAAGTTCGTATCGTCAAGGCATTGCAGAAGAGAGGACATATCGTTGCCATGACTGGTGATGGCGTCAACGATGCTCCTGCCCTCAAGAAAGCGGATATCGGTATAGCGATGGGGATCAAAGGAACTGATGTGGCAAAGGAATCGAGTACTATGGTTTTGCAGGACGATAATTTTGCAACTATTGTTGATGCAGTGAAGCAGGGCAGGGCGATATATGCTAACATTGAGAAATTTACCTGCTATTTAATATCAAGGAATTTCACTGAGATCATACTGATCATGATGGGAATCATCCTGCTTGGTTTTGATTTTTTGCCACTTTTGGCATTGCAGATATTGTTCATAAATATGTTTGATGAGGTAATGCCTGCGATCGGACTTGGTCTAGACCCTGCAAGTGATGGAATTATGTTAAAAAGACCAAGAGATCCTTATGAAAAGATTCTTAAAAAGAGGAACTTGATCCTGATCGTGAGCATCGCTTTTGTTATGGGGATGGCAGCATTTCTGGTGTTTGTGCTTGATAATCCCACCACCCAGATCGAAAAGGCAAGGACACTGACCTTTGCCACGATCGTGAGTATGATATTGTTCATCCCGTTCGCATTCAGATCGTTGGAAGAATCAATTTTCAAGATCGGTTTTTTCACGAACAAACTTTTGGTTGGTGGTGTTTTTGGGACATTCCTGCTGACACTGAGTGTGATGTATATCCCATTTTTCCGTGATATATTCGAACTCACGCCACTGACTGCCATGGATTGGATCATCCCGCTATCCGTTGCATTTGCAGCAATGATCTTTGCTGAAGTGATCAAAGCCGCGACCAAAGGTATAAAATAGGTGTAAATCTTATATGCGGCAGGTATTTTCGCAAGAATGTCTATTTTTGTAAATATCGCTAAAAGGCGAATGCGTGCTATTTTGAGTGTTTGAAGATATTGCTCCATAAATAATGTATAGCGTTTTCTGCCTGAGTTAAATATTAAACTCGAACTAAATTCGACAGGTAATGCATACACTATACACAAATAAAATTACGAGATAACGTTAACTTAGTTTGCGTTAACTCACACGATATATTTATAGAATAGATTATATAAAAACAGAAACTTCATATATTCAATACCAATATCAATATGATTTATACAGAATGAGTAGAAGCGTGCGGAATTTGGAGCTAGTACCTGTTGGGTGAAATATACTAACGAGATTCCCTAACGAGATTCCCTAACGAGATTCCCTAACGAGATTCTCTAACGAAATTCCCTAACGAGATTCCCTAACGAGATTCCCTAACGAGATTCCCTAACGAGATTCCCTAACGAGATTCTCTAACGAAATATATTATTACGAGATAAGATCATGGAACAATTTAAGAAATTAGGCATTTGTGAGCCTATATTAAGAGCAATTGAGGACGAGAGATTCATTAAACCATCCGAGATTCAGGAAAAGTCAATTCCTTATATCC
>JAHYJJ010000011.1:0-22906 GCA_019429165.1 Methanosarcinaceae archaeon
TTCGTTGCCGAGTGTTTTTTCGTCGATTTTAATATGGTAGTTTGATTGGACGTGCACATTAAAGTTTTTGATTGCCGAACGTGGGTCATCGCATTTTCCAAGTCGTTTTCCAAATTTTAATCCTTTTATTTTTCCGTGTGTGTAAATGAAATCTTTTGTCATTTTGATGCCATGCAACTCTACTAGCATATCGAATAGATCGTTATCATTGTTGTTTTCGCAAATTTGACTAAGTTCTTTGGCAAATTCAATACCATGTGTATCTATAGTTATATCTAATAGATCAGTTATTATTGACTGTTTGTTATGTCTTATTACTCCCGTATCGCGCAGGTTTACGAGTACATCAAACAAATTTGTCGTTATTGAATCATTGTCATCTTGGCCTATATCGTTTTTTATCCTATCATTTTGTGTATCCATCACTTCACCACCAAATTTAAGTTGGTTAATGATTACCTATCACCAAAAATTAATAATATATGTTTATATATATATATATATGATATGGCGCTAATATTAATAAATTGTCATCGATTATGGACATATGTGTTATAATAGTTCAAGGCTTCTGATATTTTGATAATGATTGATAATAATTATTGTTTTACAGTTACGATCGTCACATTGGAATTAATGTCGAGTCAATAATACAATATCATTAGATGTAAATTGTCAAAACTGATGCTAAAAACATCGCAATCTCACGCGCGCAAAGCGCGGCACGTTATTACACCATGAATATGAAATATAATACGGTTTTCAAACGTAGGCGCATTTGTTGTTCTGAGAATAGTATGTTTGGGCTATAAGTTTGGTAAATGGAATACGCCGTCTGCAGGGGACTAATGCTATGATTTTTGTAGTTTAGGTAAATTCCCCTATGCACTTCATAAGAAGATGTTACGCTCACAAGGCGTGATAGGTCACCGTTGAACACAGAGAAGATCAACAATTTTGTGTATTTTCCCCTTTATTTAATTCGATTTTGCAGATTTTATTCAAATGTAGGCCGAAAGCGTTATATCTCAAAAATACTTCTATGGGTTGCACTTTGCGCGCTGGTGGTTTAGTGGCTATGACTGAGGCCTTCCAAGCCTCAAACCCGGGTTCGAATCCCGGTCGGCGCATTCCTTAACTTATTGGACATAAAAATCCATTGTCAATATACGCTTTTAAGTATCCGGCCTCGAAGTGGGATTCACATTAAACTTTCTTTGTTTCCCTTTATTTTTAAAATGTGCGGGGGTCGCCCAGCCAGGTCAAAGGCGCAGGGCTTAGGACCCTGTCTTGTAGAAGTTCGTGCGTTCGAATCGCACCTCCCGCACCAAATACTATTTTTTACTATTATATCACTTAGTACTTTTTTTATCAAGATGTACCTTCACATCTGCGTACTCCGCACCCTCTGCAGGTTTTCAATTATCTTACATCATATATTATGAACCCACAACCTATAAAATTAAACTATAGCCACGCTCGCTCCGTAAAATATTGGACATGCGCCAACAGGCTGGTAATTTTAGATCGATTTAGAGGATTTAAATGTTGGTTTGTGCTATCCTGCCGTTAATTCAAACGGTGAAGCCCCACAGTTTGATAGTATGGTGACAATTCTGTTTTCATCAAATACTTATTTATTTTTGTTCATTGTTCAATATATCGATCGAAAGCAAAAATAAAAACACCTGCAAGCATACTATGAACATCTTCTATATCTAATAATAATGATATTTTGGGTAAATTATATCTAAAAATAAAATAAATAATCTTATATGTATTTCGAATTTATTAATTATTTTGTGGTATTTATAGAATATATTATATTTTCAATTTTTTCGATTTCATTATTGATTAAATTTAGTAGAATGGATCAAGATATAATTGGAGCAAGATTATTTCTAAAAAAACACACACTGTATAAAAACTTTTATTGCCTCGGGATTGCAGGAAGTTTTCTTGCATTACATAAATTTATGGGTATTGGCATTATAAATGAGATTATGCCATTTTCTTATGATGTCTTATCTGAAAGTCTAAAAACTATTTCTCTTGTATTTTTAATAATATGGATGTATACCTGGCACAATATGTTAAAACATTGAATCCAGTTTTGTTTTTGAAAATATAAAAAAGAAGCGCCGAGAGGGAGATTCGAACTCCCGAGGGGCGGACGCCCCACAAGCTTTCCAGGCTTGCGCCCTACCGCTAGACTATCTCGGCAAAATGATTATGTTTTATTGGATTTCCAACCTCGCGGATAAGTGCCTGCATCCATTATTACCCTTTCGGTTACAGCAGCAATTCCCGTATTTTTACTAAGGGACTCATCAATATTCATTGCAGCCTTACAAAGTGCTACAGCCTCCCCTTTTTGTGAGAAAATATAGGCATAGTCACCCTTTTTGATCCCGACATTAAAACTTACGATCCCAGGAACTGCGAGCATTGCGCCACTGCATATTGCATCAACTGCACTATCACGAATAACGATCTTTGGAATGTGTTTCAAACCATCCTCCATAGGCAATATCATCCTTCTCAGTTCGGATTCATCACCATCTTCCTTCCAGAAAACATATGCATCCATCAGATCATGCAAAGAAATAGCCGTCTCTTCCGTAAACGGTCCCGTCTTTGTTCGCCTTAACTCCTGCATGTGCGCACCGCAGCCAAGCACCAAACCAATATCATGACACAACTTACGCATGTATGTACCTGCCTCACAGCCAACACGCATCAAAATCGAAGTGCCGGCATCATCGATCTCCAAAACCTCATTATAATAGATCGTTCGAATCCTTATTGCACGTCTAACTGCCGATTTCACAGGCGGCATCTGATAGATAGGACCGGTAAACTCCTCACAAACACGACGAATATCAGCCTCAGGTACTTTTTTATGCAAGTGCATCAAACAAACATATTCCTTACCAGACAGTCGAAGCGCTGAAATAGCCTTCGTCGCCTTTCCAAGCATAATTGGTAAAAGGCCCGTGACCTTGGGATCAAGTGAACCCGAATGACCGGCCCTATCAACCTCAACGATCTTTTTAATCCATGCTGCAACTTCGTGACTTGTAGGGCCGCGGGTCTTGTCAAGATTTACAACACCCATCTCTATGTAGTCACGCATAGAACGTTCACGGGGGGCACAACCATAATTCGGATTAGTCGTAGCATTTGATCTGTGAACAAGTTCCCGCTCAATTTCAGAAGGCAATTTGAATTTAAGTTTTGTATCCGAATTCAGATCGTTATTGTCATTCATGATAATGAACCTGACTTTAAACCTTAAGTAAACCCACCACGATTTTCAATCGCAGAAATGATGATCTTCATGATCTCAAACTGGTCCCACTTACCAGAATCTATTACCAGATCGTATATTGACATATCCTCAATACCAATTCCATATATTTCCTCATACCGAATAGCTTCGGAAGCCTCGCGTTTGATAGTTTCATCAAGCATAACATCAGCAGGTGTACCTTCCCTTCCTGAAATTCTCTTGACACGCACATTTATCGGTGCTTTTATCCATACCTTGAGCGCGTTCTCTGCCATATACCCGGCAAGTCTACCCTCAAGAATAATGTTGTCCCTTGTACTTGCGATCTCTTTCTGGCGCTCATCGATCTTAACATCGATAGAAGCATCAGATTCTGCCAGAGCCCCAAACTCAGCAAGTGTCATCCCATGTTCCTTTGCAAGTCCTCTGAACAAATCACCAGCATTGACAAGGTCAACACCATAATGCTTTGCAAGCAATTTTGATACCGTAGTTGTACCACTACCAGGCAGTCCACTGATTGACAATAACATTTATGCGCCACCAATATCCAGTGCTTTTCTTACCAACTGGCTCACAGCAAGGGAGGTAATAAAATACCAGAATATCCAGTACTGGATCGGACCCAACACTTGATCAGTAAGCAGATGTTCGCCCCAAAATGGAAAAACAAGAGACGCACTGCCATGACCGGCAATATAAGAATATGCCCACATGAACAAAGGCAATGAAATGATACTTATGTATGCCATTGGTTTGAACTGCTGTTTTGACATCTCCATCTGGTCCCCCATCATTTTGGAACGCTGTTCTTCCAATTTCTTAAGAAGAACAGTATTCTTAGCAAGTTGAGCCTCTCTAAATTCCTTTTGGAAAACTTTCATCGTCTCCTGGGTACGTCGCATCAATTCCCAATCAATAGTATATTTCTGGATCAGAGATGCATACAGGGCAGTGATCGCTGCCATAATAAATAACATGACATGGAAATTCTCAACACCAACAAGAACACTTAGCGGATCCATAAATACCCCGACAGCACGACCTACAGAATCTCTGAAATCCGGTCCAAGTATTATAATACCAAACATCATCGATAGCCCTAATGCCATCGCAGCCTGCTCGATCGTCTTTTTATAATCTGATATTGCCATAATCCTAACCAATTGTGTTAATAAATATGTAAATGTTATTCAAGTGCTTTGCATATATCCGCAAAAATATTATCAATGTCGCCAATACCGCCAATATTCACCATGATACCTATATTCTCATAATAATCGATAAGTGGTTGAGTCTGCGTACCGTATACCTCAAGCCTCTGCATAATTGCTTCTGCCTTATCATCATCACGCTGGTACAACTCATCACCACAAACGTCACATATTCCGTCTTGTTTTGGTGGATTGAACTTTATATGATAACTGACACCGCAAGTACACATTCGCCTGCCACTAAGCCTAGCCACTAATTCATCATTCGGGACATCGATATTAAGCACAATATCAAGCGATTTTCTAAGTTCTTCAAGAATTGCAGTCAATGCATCTGCCTGTGGAATTGTCCTTGGATAACCATCCAACAAGTACCCTGACTCACAGTCAGACTCTGATAGACGATTTTTAATAATACCTATAAGCACTTCATCTGGAACCAGTTTTCCCTTGTCCATATACCCTTTAGCTTCAAGACCAAGCTCAGTACCATCACGAACATTTGCCCGCAATATATCACCAGTGGATATATGCGGAATGTTGTAGTGTTCAGACAATTTCTTTGCCTGGGTGCCTTTTCCGGCACCAGGCGGTCCAAATAATACAATGTTCATAACAATTCCCTTACTCTTTCGATCAATTACCAAAGAACGAACGCATCATTGGATGCATTTCCATCATCTGTTCAGATGCAATATCTTCATACAGGCGGTATACAATACTCACAGTAAGCAGTAATCCCGTTCCACCTGCTCCACCAATTGTACCAAGAAGACTTGCCACAAGTGTCAAAAGCCCGATAAAAGCACCACCGATGATGGTTACTTTCGGAATGTATCGTATCATAACTTTCTCAATACTTCCAACATTTCGCCTGAATCCCGGGATCTGCATACCTGAATTAAATATCTTCTGTGCAGTCGGTTTCGCACCCATTCCGGTAGTTTCGATCCAGAACAATGCAAAGACTATTCCGCCAACGATCAACATGAATGCATCAGCAAAAACATGTAAGCCGATCTGCCATGTAGCTGGAACAGGTGCACCATAACCTGTAAATGATTCCCTTACAAGTGATGGGATCCAATCATATGGACTGTTGATTGGTGCAATATAATACATGAGCCCATTAATTGGATTTGAACCACTATACTCGCCAAGGAAAGTAATACCACGTCCAGACAAAAGCAATCCTACCATCTGAAGGTTAGCCTGCAATGCCCTGACAAGGATCATCGGAAGAACAGATGCATAGATCAATTTCACAGGGAAACGTCCTCTTGCACCCCTAACAGCACTGTGTGCCAGTGGGATCTCGATCCTTGTACTTTCAACGAATACAACCATAAGGAATATCGCAACTGTACTCACAAGTGCCAATATTCCGCCACTGATAAGCATAAACATCAATCCCTCGCCGGTAAACAGGTAATCTGCACCAACGTTCTGAACAATGTATAACCATTTTGGAATAAGTCCAATCGGAAGTCCTGCTGAATCGAGTTTCCAGTTGAATACACCGGTAACGATCTGCTGGGATACACCAGCAACAATGAACAATCCAACACCTGAACCGATACCCCACTTAGAGATGATCTCATCCATGAAAAGAATCATTACACCACCAATGCATATCTGAATAAAGATGATAAATATAACAATATTAAGGCTTACACCAAGTGCGGCTGCAATACCTGCATCGGGCTGCACATAACCGCCCATAATCTGAGGTAAGGTCTCAAGTACGATCATGACAAAAACCATGAACTTCTGAGCACCTTGGAAAAATGCCTGATCAGCTGGATCTGACATATTGAGTTTAATCACATCTGCACCGACAAGCAGTTGCAAAACGATCGATGCCGTAACGATCGGACCGATACCAAGTAACATCATTGAACCTGATGCTCCGGCAAAGAATGCCCTATACGACTCAAAAAGATCGATCGAATCCTTGGAAAGACCAAATAATGGTATATTTGCAAGAGCAAAATATAGTACCAGTATTCCAAGAGTCCACCACAACTTGCTTTTAAAGTGCACATGCCCTTCTGGACCTTTTACTGCAGGTAACCGATTAAATATCGGCTCTAAAACATCCCTCAAACTCATTAACTCACCCTTTTATATGATATATCAATAAATGACTAATTCGAACCAACCAATATATCAGTTCCGAATTTATCTCATCCTCATTTTTGATATAATAATGTTCAAAATATATATAACAATATAGTATTAACGTGAAAATCCTCGCAATGTTCGGATTAATTCGCACTATATATTCACAAAATATATACCACGAGAAAATTCTCCCTTCGGTCGAATTAACTCTAACTATATATTCACAAAATATATACTATAAAAAAATAATGTCAGTTTAGTGACATTACTCTTCTATTTTAATACATAATCCGCCGGCACCTTCGATCTTATCGCGTGCAGATGCGGAAAAATCACTGGCTGTAATAGCAAGGCTCTTTGTAACCCTTCCAGTCCCGAGTACCTTTTCGATATCCAGAACTTCAAGGTGTATGCTATATACGCCATTCTCCAACTGTGCAAATCCCTCATTTACGAGTTGTTCTGCAAGTTCGTCAAGTTCACCGACATTCACAACTGAAACATCGTGAAGCATTTTAAGAGGGCGCTTGAATCCATGTTTACCATAGGCATATCCAAGCTGCATAGCCCGAACATTGTGGTGTTTACATCCACCTGCTCTGCCACGACCGCCACGATTTCCTGCACCTCGTCGGTTCTTTGTAGTACCACCGCCACAGGTACGTGATCCTCTAAACTTTTTGGTTTTGGTCTTGCTCATAAATAACACCTACCTCATCTTGTTCAACAGTACTTTAATCTCGTCACCGTGGTTACCCAATACGCCACCCTGCTGTGTAGTTCTCTTCATACCAGCATGTCCCTTTCGTGGAGGGTGAAGTCTAAGAACAGGTTTAAGTTTTGGAACATCCTTAAATGCCGCATTACCCTCAGACACTGCCTCTGCAAACGCATCAATTGAACCAAAATCGGTATTTTCAGTAATGTGCGCATCTGTAAGACGAGCACCACCTTCAAGCATACCACGGCTCTTGAGTATCTGTGCAAGAGTATCTGCATCAATTGTACCATACGCAACATAATCCTTCACTTTTTGGATCATACCCATATTATGTGGATTATCACTTAATATCACACAATGGTTGACCCTGTGCAGACGAAGCATCTTCAAAGTATCTTCGATCGAGCCACGCACATTTACCGGACCGCGCATTCGAATCACTGCGTACATCTTATGCCTCCGCGTCCTTATAATCTACAGGAAGCCTGACGGTATCAATGTTCATCAGTGCATTGAACGTTGCTTTTGCAAAATTGAGAGTAGTTCTTGTTGTACCCTCAGTCCTGGTCCACACATCTTTAATACCTGCCTTTTCAAGCACCTTTCGTGCTGTACCACCTGCTGCAAGTCCAAGTCCACGAGGTGCAGATTTGAGCTCAACAGTAACACTGCCTGCCTTACCGCGTACCTCATAAGGAACTGTGTGCGCAAGTCCGCATCCACATTCCCATGAACCGCATCCGCGCTTTACACGAATAACGTTGATCTTTGCATTATCGATAGCTTTCCTGATAGCAGGTCCAACCTGTACATCCTTTGCCTGGCCAAGTCCTACAAAACCATCGCCGTTACCGACAATGACAGTTGCCCTGAATTTTACACGACGACCGGAGTCAGTCATTCTCTGAACCATATTGATGTCGAGAACCTCATCTTCCAGTCCCGGCAACAACATATCTACGATCTGTGCTTCCCTGACCGGAAGACCAGAATCAATGGCCTCAGCCATTGAAGTGATCTGCCCTTCTGCCACAAGTGTTCCAAGACGTGTCTTTGGAATCCATTCCTCATTATATTCATATGCCATATAATCACCTAATTAAATTTGGAAAGGATTTTTTCCTTAACAGCTTCAAACTGCTCAGGCAGATTTGATCCATCCACATACTCTGCAACATGCTCTCCTCTGATACGTTCATCAGATGGGAACACGGAAGAATCGTGGGGAACATCCATTCCTGCATCAACAATTCCCTTCAACACCGCATAAATGCGGGATCCGGGCGATGATGCCGATAGTCCAATGTCCAGTACACCACTTTCATAGCCATTCTTAAGCGCTTTCAAGCCAAATAATAATCCTGTAAGATACGCAGCAGTAGTGTTCCCTGTAGAACCCTCATACCCGTACTTTTTAAGTTCGGTTGAAATCGCAGATGAAAGTGTAATATCGCCTTCGGGTTTTGGCGCTACTAACTGGACCTGCATGTGTTTTGCACTCTTTCTAACAACGACACGATCCTTCATTGACAGAAGCAACTTGAGTCGTTGATGATAATTAGTGCGGCCTTCCCTTCGTCGCCTGAATGCGACTTTATATCGGGGTCCTGTTGCCATAATTAAATCCTCCAGCTTCGTTTAATAAATAATTGATCCGTTCTCATAAACCTATTCCTCACTTTTGATAAGTTTATCAGTCTTCAAATGTGCATTAAGGTGCGCAACTGAGCGGTATTCGCCACCCTTTGCTTTGCGGTATATCTTACAATACGTCGATTTATCAAGTGAACCGTCCGCACGCAATTCCTTTAGCCTTCTTCGAAGAGCCCGGATCCTCTTCATCCACTCCTCTTTACTTGGATTTCGTGCACCTTTTGTACCTTTACGTGAGCCGTGTCCCTTACGGTGACCGTATTTGCGTTTAACATCACGTACTCTTGCACGCCCTCTGCTAACACCTTTTACATTCTCTGCTTTTACAACGCCGGTTGCAATAAGTCCACGGATATCTTCTCTTGTGATCGCGACAGCAATCTCTTCGGAAGCATCGGGATCAAACCACACTCTATGGACACCACAGCCTAAAATTTTTGAAGCAATACGTTTCTGGTTTGACAGATCTGACATATTACTCACCTCTTGTTGGATTTAGCACTTTAATGCCAAGTTGTGCTGCCTTCTCTTCGATCACAGCTTTCTTCTTTGCACCAATAGTTCTCGCGATCCTGATAGCTTCAATTGATGCATCAATTGCATCAATATCACCCACATTTCTCACAAGGATATCGGCATATCCGGATGGATGAAGTCCTTTTACTGCAACAGGACTGCCATATCCTACCTGTGCAAGCGCGCCTTTTGCTTTAATGTGCTTGCGCTGTTTGCCCTGCAGACCTCTTGGACGTCTCCAGTTTGAATCAAGCCTCTTCAGTTTGTGTGAATCGGTTCTCTTGAAATCTGGTTTCTTGCCTTTGAGAACCTTTCTAACATTGAACAAACGTCTGGATTCATCATCCATCACAAGTTCACTGACTTCAACAGCCTCTGTGGCTTTTGATACAACCGCGTCATAAATTTCCACTATTTCAGATGAAAGTTCCAAAGCTCCTGCCTTTATCTTATTGGCAAGTGCCTCACCAATACCCTCAACAGCTGTAAGGTCTTCAATTGATGCTTTTGCCAACTCATCAATAGACTTGAATCCCGCTTCTGCAAGTGCTCTGGCTTTTGCTTCGCCCAAACCTTTGATGTTAGTAAATTCCTTAATAATATTTTCCATTAACATCACCTACACAATCTTCTCCACAATATATATTCCATCCTGGAACACACGCGGATCGAATCTTTTGATCTTGGTCTTCTGCTCAATATTTGCTGCGGTCTGACCAACATCTTCCTTATTGATCCCGGTAACAATTACCTCGTCAGCGTTCGTCTTTACTTTTGTCTCACCAAGAATATTTGCAACCCGAGAGCTTTTTTCACCAAGGAAATTGCCAATAACAAATTTATTACCTTCAACCTTGATCTGCATCGGAAAGTGAGAATATACCACTTTCATACGATACTCAAAACCATCTGAAACACCTCTCATCATATTATTGATGTGAGATGCAAGTGTTCCAACCATCGCTTTTTGCTTCTTTCTTGATAAAACTGCGTCCACAGTCACTTCTGAATCAGTCACTTTTATAGTGATACCTGGGAACCAGAGAAATCTCTGATTATTTCCCTTTTTGCCTGATGCAGAAAAGACATTACCCTCATACGTGATAGTCACGCCATCAGGAATTGGAACTGTTTTCTTTAGTTCTTTTGCCATAATATTCCTCCATCAGTACACATATACAAGCAACTGTCCACCGATATTATTCTCACGAGCTTCTTGTTGAGACATAACACCACTGGATGTTGTAAGAATTAATGCACCAAAGTTCTTTGCCGGTAAAAACTGCTTTTCCCATTTCTCGAAATCCGCAGCACCTACAGAATAGCGTGGTTTAATAGCTCCACACTTGTTAATTCTGCCAACCAACTCTACTTCATACATTCCTGCTTTACCGTCATCTATGAACTCAAACTCGCCAACGTATCCGCGGTCTTTCATGACATTAAGGACATTGCCTATAAGTTTTGATGCGGGTTTGATCGTGCAGGATGACTTACCTACAGCTTCTGCATTCTTAATTGTTGACAATGCGTCAGCAAGAGGATCTAATAGTACCATATTCATTCACCTCACGTATATTTTTCAAATCCCATATCATGGGCCATTTCCCTGAAACAATGCCTGCACAAGAATATCGCGTATTTGCGTACAAGACCCTGCTTTCTGCCACATCGTTTACATTCGTTAGCACCACGTCCAAAACTCTTAGTTGTCTGAACCATTATTCCACCTCCACAGCATATTTCTCTTCGAAGAAGGCAATTGAATCTTCTTTTGTAAGCCTGTGCGACGACGGAACTTTGTGTCTTGCAATCCTTCTTTTGCTGATCCTGAATCCAGGACGTTTCATTACCACAATGACATCCATTCCGAAAATTCCAATATTTGGATCGTATTTCATTCCAGGATAATCAGTATGTTCCTCAATCCCAAATGATAAATTTCCTAAATTATCGAACTGGGATGCTCGCAATTTATTATCAACAATTTCAAGGGAAGTTCTTAAGTACTCATCTGCATGGTCGCCTCTAAGTGTGACCTTACATCCGATGGGTTCATTCTTCTTGATACTAAATGCCGGAAGAGTTCTCTTGGAATATGACCTGATAACGGTCTGTTCCGTAATCTTTTCAAGAATTCCTTCTGCATCAACAAGGTGTTGACCACTTTCTCCAACACCCATGTGAACAACAACTTTGTCCACCTCAGGTAATCTCATTGGATTACTCAATAGCTTCACCACCTAATTTGATTTCAGGTTCATCTTCACCGATCACAACAACATAGTCCTCAATTGTTTCAAAATCATAATTACCGGATATTTTCACAGTGTTATGTTTTGAGCTTCGTACAGTGTTGATCTCCTCGATCTTACCGATCTCACCGGTGTGTCTTCCTCCAACGATCATAGCAAGATTTCCAACCTTGTACTCAAGGTGTTTTAAAATCTTTTTATCTGGTATTGAAAGAATGACTGAATCCTTTGCCTTATAGTCGTTTGAACCGATCAGGTTCTTACCATCACTTAAATTGAGCTGAGCCATTCCATTTTTGATGGTGGTCTTGTTGTTGATCCTGCACAACTTGTTTGCGTTTATATCATCCAATTTGTGAAGAACTAACCTGCCCTTTTGGTCAAGTAATACACGATATGCAGCATTATTCAATGGAATAGATATCACATCGAACCATCCTACTGGAAATCGCAGGTCTTTTACCACGACACCATCAATAAGGATCTTTCCTTCGGACAAGACTCTCTTAGCCTCTGCCCTGTTATCAACCAGACTTAGCATATCACGAAGCACAATTGTAATAGGAAGACTCTGTTCTTTGTTATGAGGTCCGGGTCTTATAGATGTGATCCATTTATTAGATTTCTTTGAAATATGCCAACTTTTCGGCGCTGATATTCTTTTCTGATGTTTACCCATCTTTATCACCTACTTCTACTGATGATCGCTGCTCTGCGCTCATCCTTTAACTCAAGTTTTGTGATTACTACTTTTGATGGGTATATCGGTCTTGCAACCTCCGTACCATCAACTTTAGTGACAGTGACTCCTTCGACCACAATTGTCCCATCTTTCAATGAAACAATTTCGACCTTTCCACTTGTACCTGCATGATCGCCTCGTAAGACTTTTACAGTGTCACCAACAATGACATTTGCATTGCGTCCATATTTCTCTTGAAGATCCTTCGCAAGAGGAGTACCCATGTACTGTTGTCTTTTATGAAGAGGTGCATCATAGCGTGCTTTTCTCTGTTTTCTTGGTTGTTTTGATACCATAACAGACACCTCACACTATAATAGAAGCAGTAGTTCCAATTTTAGGGAATCTCTCAGCAGCCTCTCTTGCGATCGGTCCTTTGATATCAGTTCCCTTTGGAATACCATTTTCATCAGTCAGGACCACTGCATTATCCTCAAAGGATACCCTGAGTCCATCCGGACGGCGGAATTCCTTTTTCTGGCGAACAATAACAGCAAGCACTATCTGTTTTCTCATCTCAGGCGTGCCTTTCTTAACAGATACAACACACATGTCACCGATGCCTCCTTTTGGCATCCTGTTCTTTACACCTCTGTATTTTCTTACAGAAATGATCTCAACAGTACGTGCACCTGTATTGTCCACACATTCAATTTTAGCACCTGCGTTCAATGAACGTGGTATGCTTGAGCGTATGCCTCTCATGCCTGTGCCTCCGCTTTGACCACTACGTATGATTTGGTCTTGCTAAGCGGTCGACATTCTGCGATCGTGACTACATTTCCGACCTTTGCATCAATGCAAGGAGGGTTGTGGGCATGAATCTTAGACTGCCGCTTCTCGTATCTCTGATATTTTTTAATTAATATCTCGTGTCTTTGTTGAATGACTACCGTTTTGTCCATCTTATCGCTAACGACAGTGCCCACATGGACCTGTCCTCGCACTGGAAGACTGCCATGGAACGGACAATTTACATCGTCACATTCCGTTTTAGGCACGGGTACATCCAATCCTATATCTCTTACCATGATTATTACCTCATGTTATTCTTCTTTATGTTCTTAATTCTGTTTTCGGGTTGTGAGAGCAATAATGTTCCATTTACTTTGACATGCTTTACTTCATGTCCACCCGCAGAGCGGGTCGGTATCTGAAACACAAAGATGGTTCCCATTTTTGGAACAACTATTTCACGAGCACCATCTGTTTCTATTGTTAGTGTATTTCGTGTTTCATCAACCACTTTGCCGCGTATGTTTATTAGTGAAGGATTAGTAGAATCAATTACCCTCGTTGTAAGTCCTATCAACTCATTATAGATCAAATTAGAGGGTGTGATATCCACTTTATATCTCCTTCAGTTCATTTTGAATTGTCTTTATTCGTGCAATTGTCCTTCTGAGTTCGCCTGCAAGTCCAGGATTATCCGGCGCACCGCCTGCTGAAGACAGTGCACGTTCACGGATAAGGTCGCCTCTCATTTTTTCAAGCTCATCCATCCGTTCTTCCGGAGTCATATCACGAATTTCATTGGTTCTAAGAATTGCCATGATCTAGGCCTCCTTATGAACTCTTGCCATTGGATGCCAATAAGTGTACTCATCGTGTTTGTGTTGCCAGGTTCCATTGTGTTCCCTGCGTTCCTCACCATCGACGGTTGTAACATCTTCTGACTTTTCTGCCGCTTCCACTGTTTCTGCCGCTTCCACTGTTTCTGTAGGTTTCTCAACTTCAGTCACCGTTTCTTCAATAACCTCTGCTTTTGCTACTTCCTCAGCCTCTGCAACTTCACCGGTCACTTCTGCTTCGACCAGTTCTGAAATGCCAGTTTCTTTGACCTCACCTTCAGCCGCAGCATCTTCTGCTTTGACCTCTGGTTCATCAACGAATTCCCTTAATTTGAATTTATCCGGTAAAATCGCATCCGGTGGGACGATCTTAACACTGCATCCAAGCGTACCAAGTTTCCTGATAGCAGTCGCGAAACCTTTGTCAACGATATCATCAACAGGTTTCCCTGCATGTTTGATGTAACCATTAACCATTTTCTCGACCCTTGATCGTGCTCCTGTCAACTTACCTGACATGACGATCTCACATCCAAGTGCACCTGAAGCCATGATAGCGCGCATTGTGTTGTGTCCGGCTTTTCTGAAATACCATCCACGTTCAATTGATGATGCAAGTCTTGAAGCCATCATCTGTGCATTGAGTTCAGGTCTGCGAACTTCCTGCGCATCGATCTGAGGATTGTCCAGATCATATAATCGATCAATATCGCGAGTGAGTTTTCGGATAACCTTTCCGGCTTTTCCGATAACCATACCAGGTTTTTCAGCAAATATTGTTATCTGGGTGCCCATTGGGGTCCTGTTGATCTCCATGCCGCCATAACCCGCTCTACTGAGTTGCTGTGCGAAATATTCGTTCATTGATGCCTTTACGTAACCATCCTTTACGAATTTCTTTTCAATTGCCATATTAGAGCACCTCGCTTAATATCATCTCAACAAATACGGTTTCCGTATTTTTAGGACTACCGCGTCCGCGAGCTCTTGGCCTCATACCATGGATAACACGTCCGCGTTTTGCAGCCATATGTGCAATATACATATTTGCCGGTTCGAGTCCTTTATACTCTGCATTGCTTTCCGCATTCTTGAGTATCTTTAAGAACTCTTTTGAAGCGCCCACAGGATAACGTCCTGCACCCATTCCTCCTTTCTTGTGACCCAGACCATCATTGTGCCTCTTAAAAGGCACAGGCTGGTTCAATTTAATCACATTCTCAAGATATGTTCTCGCAACACCGGTGCGCATACCTTTTATTGCACGACCAAGTTCACGTGATTTCTTTTGTGAGATGTGAAGTTCTGAACCCATTGCTTTTGCAGTGACTTCAGGGTCTAATTCCATTGAATAATTAATTCTTGCCATTCTTCATCACCTTACTTGAGCGGTACGAACTTGCTTGAACGGGTTGCACCAACACCGGCACTACCGTGTGATACTTTGTTACGCGTCAATGCGAACTCACCGAACCTGTGTCCGATCATCTCTGGCTGGATATCGACCATTAAAAATGATTTACCATTATAGAGCTCAAAACTCTTGCCGATCATATAAGGCATGATAATGATATTCCTATAATGTGTTCTGATCTTATCCTTTCCATCAATGAACATCTGCATTACATTCTTCTGGCCATCTGTGAGACCACGTTTAAGACTGCGGCGTTCTCTTGAGGGTAACATCTCTGCAAACTCTTCCAAGCTCAATTGTTGAAGCTCCTCTATTGTCTTACCGCGATAGGTGAACTCACCTTTTCGTTTTGGTAATCTTGTTGTTGATTTTCTTGCCATGTATTACACCTCCTATTAACGCCTCATTCCTGTTCGGCGTGCTGCAATATGACCTACTTTACGACCAGGTGGTGCATTCCTGCTGACTGTTGTAGGCTTACCCGGATGTTTCCTGTTTCCTCCACCAAATGGATGATCGCACGCATTCATAGCAATTCCGGATACACGTGGGTATTTTGCCGCTCTTGTTTTCATCTTGTGAAACACTTTACCAGCCTTTAAGAATGGTTTATCAACACGTCCGCCACCTGCAACGATACCAATTGTTGCCCTGCATTTTGGACTTAACCATTTGATCTCACCGGATGGCATCTTTATGACAGTCTTATTGCGGTCATGGGAAACCAGTGTTGCATAAACACCGGATGCACGTGCAAACTTTCCACCGTCACCTGGCTTTGATTCAATGTTACATACAGGAACACCTTCAGGGATCTCTGACAATGGAAGTATGTTACCCGGTTTGACCTCTGCTGAGATGCCGCAAGCGATCTTCTGTCCAACTGCAATTCCCTCAGGTGCCAATATCAAACGCTCTTCGCCATTCTCAAATGAAACTCTAACGATTGGTGCTGACCTTGCCGGATCATGTGTGACCTCGGTCACTGTACCGTACAAAGTATTTGTCATATCCACATTTGGATGTTTCAATGCGGCTTTGAACCTGTGAGATGGAGCCCGATATGTAGGAGTTCCGCGACCTCTGTTCTGTGATATAAGTCTATGTCCCATTTATATCACCTCACACCAATCCTATTCTTGTAGCGATCTCGTGGGCAGCATCATCACCCTCGAATGTTACGATTGCTTTTTTCAAGCCTTTAATTGTGGTCATTGTACAGATAGACTTTACAGGGAATCCATACGTCTTCACAACATCTTCTTTGATCTGATACTTGTTTGAACGGGTATCAACAATGAACTGGAGTTTGTTATTATCCAGAACCATCATCGCTTTTTCCGTAACAAACGGATATTTAATAGCGCTCATATGAATGCACCTTCCAAATTTGATATTGCCGATTCGGTCCATATCGTAAGCCTACCCGCGTGTGTGCCCGGTGCAAGTAATTCTGTATTCAATGAATCCACTGTCGCAATATCGACACCGGATAAATTACTTGCAGCCTTGAGTATAGGACTATATTCACCTGCAACGATCAAGATACTCTTTTTGTGTTTGTATTTGCGGCCTCGAAGTTTACCCTTGCCGGCTCTGATATGCCTTCCTTCCTTTGCACGGATGACATCATCATAAATACCTGCTGCCTGCATGAAACTTATGACTTCTTTAGTCTTTGTAAGATCTTCAAGTGCATCTTCGACAACAAGTGGAACATTTGCATCAAACTTGTGACCTCTTGCCTTTACAAGTTCAAGGTTAATGGTTGCTGCAATTGCAGAACGAATAGCCATACGCCTTTCCTTCTTGTTTACCTTTTCAGAACGGTCAGTTTCTGGTTTTGGAGGATGTGCTCTTCTACCACCGACTGCCTGAGGAACTCTTGCAGCACGACTTCCATTTGAAAGTCTTGGAATTTGTGCAACACCTCTGCCAGACCCCCATGAATGTGCTGATGTATCCATACCTGAATACATGCGAGGACCGTATGGCTGAAGTCTGTTAGCCTGTGCTGAAAGCACTGCCTTTTTGATAAGATCGGGTCTGTATATCTCTTCGAAAATATCAGGCAATGTGATCTCGCCTTTAATGTTTCCAGATAGATCAATAATATTTGCTATAACCATTCACATCACCCCTGCTTGGACTGTGTACTTACGTGAACGATCTGTGGTTCACCCATACCGGACACTTTTGACCTGGTAGGTTCTCGAAGTCTGATCAATCTCTTTGATGGGCCCGGTACGCTTCCTTTAATTAATACATATTCTCCGCGCACAAGACCATAATTAAGAAATCCGCTTGATGGATTGATCCCATCAATATCTTCAGATATCTTGAGGATCCGCTTGTTATATTCAGTTCGCTGATGGTATCCCATCTGACCCATTTGTGGAACTCTCCAGCTAACACGAGCTGGATGCCATGGACCAAGTGTACCTACCTGACGAAGACTTCCTGCACGGGAGTGCTTGTTCTTCATCATGTTGATGCCCCATCTTTTAACAGCACCCTGCGTACCTTTGCCAGTTGTGATTGCTGCGACATCTACAATTCCGCCGCTACTGAACACATCATTGATGCGAATTTCATTTCCGAGTATTGATTGTGCATACTCGAACTTTGCTTTAATATCACTACCACTGATACCGGTCTCCATAAGATCAGGTTTCTTTTTAGGAACGCCAGTGAGACTTTTTGGTAATGTGTATGTGAGCACCTTGATATCAGTTGCAGTGCCATCATCGATAAGTGAATTGATCTTAGCCATTGCTTCATCTGCATTATGGTTCTTTGGCATCATTATGGTGCGCTCAAGACTTTCATCCAGATCTGAAGACCATACCTCTGCAACTGCTTTATCGCCATAGGTGGTATTTTCATATGCACGAATAGCTGCAACCTTAATAGCAGGTGTTTCGATAACAGTTACCGGTACAGATATCTCAGCACCTTCTGTAATACTGTTTTTTGCATCGTCGATCATTACCACATGAGTCATACCTACCTTGTAACCTGCAAATCCTTGCAGTTTAGGTTCGCCGGATGACTCTGGCCATGATCTAAACCTTGCTATGTGGCTTTTCGCTCTCTTGCGTGGACTAAATGCGAGTGAACCCCGCCTTGGTCTATGTCCTTTTGCCATTTTTATCCTCCATATATTATTATTTTAATTTGATTCTACTAATTTTTAGCCAACCACAAGTAAGCCGTTATTATTATGATCAAACTGTAAACGCTCAGCATCGCTAAAAAGCAAATAAATATTATTCAAAATATAAATTTGAATTATTTGCCTTTAAAGTCAATGTGAGTCAATGCACACTCCGTTTTGCGAAATTGTGCCCTTAAACAGTATTCACCTATAAAAGATCTAAACAGGTCCATGTTCTTTTGCACGCCAATTACGCACAAAAACGGGCATTCCAGGAATTGGCCCATAACATTTCATGTTAAATCCGACTTTTCACACTTGCTATCTTACTTAATTAACTTTGATAAATCATTCCTGCATATTGATTTTAGCAGGAATTACATATCAATGTCTAACTTTGCATTGTGAATGCAACATGTTGTATATAAACTCTGCGCGTGGGAACGCATACAGGGAATTTGACTCATAAAGCAAAAAAAACAAGATTTATAACCAACAGAGATGAAATAGATATAAACTTAATGATATAAAATGTGGTGAGATATTGATAGATAACCAGATATGGATTCCAATAATCATTGTTGCATTACTAGGTATTGCAATACTTATTATGATCTATTTTTTCATACAAAAACTTACAGAAGGCAGCTTGAAAAAATATGCAACACTTATATTGTTTGCACTTGGTGTATTTTCAATTGGTGGTGCACTGCGATCTGCTCACGAATTAGAAATATTGACCAGTTCAATATTCACAGACATCGAATACCTACTTTATTATGTATATTATTTAGTTCTGCTCTATGCAGTTCACACGTTGTACAAAATGTCAAAACAATTTGGATTTAGTGATAAGACTTCAATGATGGCTGATGCATTAAAAGCAAGAGGTGAGAAAAAATGAGTTTGATTGATCTCACACTAACACAATTGTTAGTATTGTTAGTAGGATTACTTGGCACCGTTGTGATCTTGCTAAATTTAATTGTTATATCTAAACTTAACAATGGAAATTTCAAAACTTTTGCCAATATGACATTGTTGCTTATACTAATATTCTCAGTTGCCGGATTTTTGTGCTCTTTACAAGTGTTTTCAAACGTACATACAGTTGCAAACATCCCAATTACCTATTTTGAATATGGGATATATTCCATTGTGTATATTGTAGCAGCCTTCAAAATATATTCAATTTCAAAGACATTCGGATTTGTGGAATAAATAAATGGGGAGTGTGTGTATCATTACTGAAGAAATGTCCAAAATAATAAATGAAGCATTAAAAGACGAAACTGAACCTGGAATTAGTTTAGTTTTAACTACCGCTAAAAAATATAATGAAGCAAATGTCACACTTACCGAATATATGGTGAACACAAAAGGCATTCCCGGGGTATATGTCACACTAAATAAACCATACAGGACAATGATAAAAAACCTTGATGGAAAAGTAGACCTGCGGATGCTCATATTCATTGATGCGATCACAAAATCAACTGGTGGCAAAATTAACAAAGATGACGAATGTCTATATCTGGATACAATGCAAAACCTCACCGACCTGGGCGTTGCGATCGACCAGGCTATAAGTGCAATACCAAATGATAAAAAATTCTTGCTGTTCGATTCACTTTCTACACTATTGATATACAGTCAAGTAGGCAGTGTATCCAAGTTCATTCATTTCCTGACCGGAAAGATACGTGCACTTGGTGTCAATGGAATACTCCTATCTCTTGTACACGGTGAAGAAGACGAATTCCTATCACAAATTTCAATGTTTTGTGACCAGACAATATACTTAGATGGATAGATGGGGATCGAAACGATCACCCATTATCGTCACCATATTATCCTTTATTGAACAATTACATCTGATCTCTGCCAAGTTCAAATGCTCTGACATTAATATTCACTGTTTTTGGCGGAACCATCCCTTTTATACAATCGATCAATAATTCCTTGCTCATAGGAAGGTAATTAGATACTGCACCAACCATGACAACATTCATCGCCTGCGGATGCCCCGCCTTCATCGCAAGTTCAGATGCATTGAATGCAATAACCTTGTGATTGGCCCTGAGCGTTTCCACAATTTCCGCCACCGCAGGATATTTTTCCCCACCTGATGTCACTGTTATCGGAAAAACAGGTTCTGTGTTCACAATAACCACACCATCCCCGGAAAGAGAATCAATATACCTCAATGCTTCTGCAGGTTCGAGTGCAAGAAGTACATCAGCACCATGCAACGGGATCATTGAACCCAATTCGCACTCCAACCTGATATGGTTTACAACCGAACCACCACGCTGAGCCATCCCATGTGTCTCTGCTGCACGTATTGAAATTCCTTCTAAAACCGCAGCCTTTCCTATAATATCTGATGCTAGAATAGCACCCTGCCCACCTACGCCGGAAATAACAAGGTCCAGTTTTATTTGGCTAACACTCATTTCCCCACCTCCGAAATAGCATCAAATTTACATATCTGTGCACACACACCACATCCAGTACAAAGTGCAGTGATCTTCGAATGCTTGCCCTTTGCATCAAATTCAATCGCAGGACAACCGAATTTAACACATTGTTTGCATCCGGTGCATTTTTTAACATCGACTACACACGGTTTGTGCTTGATACCCATACGTCTCGCATTAATAACACATGCCTGTTCTGCAATAACAACTGACGTCCCATTGTATTCTTTCGCACGCTTGAAAATTTCCTCTGTTGCTTTACAATCATAAGCATCAACAACTTCTACAAACTCCGCACCAAGACCGCGACAAAGTTTCTCGATCGACATTTCAATTGTAGGTTCTCCGGTCGCAGTCTCCCCCATGCCTGGATTAGGCTGATGTCCTGTCATGGCAGTTACGCGATTATCAAGTATTGTAACGGTGATGTTCGCTTTGTTGTAAACCGCATTCATCAGCCCATTCATGCCAGTATGGAAAAAAGTTGAATCACCAATAGAACAACATATCGGACGTGATTCACCTGCATGATAAATTCCAGATGCAAGTGTTATGCTCGAACCCATACAAAGTGTTGTTTCAACCGTGCCGCTCTGGACACCAAGTGTATAACACCCTATATCACTTGGATACACCGCATCGTTGCCGAATACTTTTTTCATTGAATGGTACACAGCCCTGTGTGAACATCCAGGACACATTGCTGGCGGACGAAGTGGAAGTTCGATATCAATCGCACCATCTGCATCCATTTTCGAATCTGCAATATTTTCAGTTGCAATCATTGCAGATTTAGTCTTAAATTTGCCCTGAATACCAAAGGCATTTGCTATTGCATTCTCACAAAGTTCAACATTCAATTCCCCAGTCCTTGAAACAAGATCTCCTGTTTTCCCGATTATTCTGGTATCCGCCCCAACTTCATTTGCAATTATCTTGACTCTATCCTCAACAACGGGTTCAAGTTCTTCTATAACAAGAATAGTATCTGCGTGTTCAAGCATCTTCTTAATCAAACCCTGTGGAACAGGATATGTACCAATTTTTAAAAATGATACATCGATCCCGAGATTTTGAATAGCCTCTTTTGTATACACAGACGCAATTCCAGATGCAATTATTCCGATCTTTTTTGATCCGTTGCTTATTGTGAGTTCATTCCACTGTGAACCCTCCAGTTCTTTTGAAATACTATCTTGAATGCCAAGAAGATGAGAATGCCGAACACGTGCATTCTTAGGAAGCATTACCCACCTGTCTATGAGTTTCTCAAAATGCGCCGATGGTCTGTTTTCAACTACCTCACCGGGCTCTACATCAGATTTCCCATGCGAGATGCGTGTTGTCGGTCTAAATATTACAGGTATCTCGAATTTTTCAGATAATTCAAAAGCATAAGGGATCATATCCTTTGCTTCCTGTATTGTGGATGGGTCCAGACATGGGACTAGTGAAAAGTCTGCATACTTTCTGGTATCCTGCTCGTTTTGGGATGAGTGGCATGAGGGATCATCTGCAACTATTATTATCATACCACCTTTGACACCCGTATATGCAAGCGTCATCAAAGGATCGGCTGCAACATTGAGTCCTACATGCTTCATGGTAACAACAGAACGCACACCCGACCATGCAGCACCTGCCGCTACTTCCATTGCAACTTTTTCGTTCACAGACCATTCAACATAAAAGTTCCTCTCGTCCATCCCTGATAATGTATCAATAATCTCAGATGACGGTGTGCCGGGATATCCCGATATGACCTGT
>JAHYJJ010000166.1:0-2998 GCA_019429165.1 Methanosarcinaceae archaeon
GACGATTTTAGCCTGCTTGAATTTTTTGATTATACACACCATATGCCTTCCGGTGAGCCAAGACCGTACATTTATACATTATTTCAAAAAAATAAGTGATGGGCGTTTATCTGCGGTTAATGTTAATTAGCTTGCATCAGCTCATCAAAGAGAAAAGTAATTCGGATATGTCCAATAATTAGCTTCCGGCTCTGATCAAAACTTCAGTACGTTGAATTTAAAAATGTGGTGCCCTGCCAGTTCCGAAATGAAGCAGGAAGCCTTTTTCTCACTGCATAGCGACAGGGAGGGGGTAGTTCACTAAAAATATGAGATTATTCGGATAAAGAAGATTGATATATCCTTAAACCAATGTTAACTCTGACAAACACAAATCTTCAATATACACATCCAATCGAAATATTTTGAGTCTGGAACAAGAACACATCACATGCACGAAACCAAAAATAAAGCAATATCAATAATACCCATGGTTAAAAAAACATATTACGAAATATTGGAAGTTGATAAGAAAGCATCCTTAAAAGATATTAAGTCTGCTTACCGCAGGCTGGTTATGTTATATCATCCCGACAAAAACAAGTCACAAGAAGCCGAAGAAATTTTTAAAAAAATCGCTGAGGCTTATTCAGTAATATCAGATCCAAGCAAGCGGAAACAATATGATATAGACAATGAACCAAGAAATGTGATGCTAAGAAGTGAACGGGAAAAGATGTGGCAAATAATAAGAGAGCAAAAACAAAGAAATGCCAGAACAAACCAGATTCTATGGGATTTCAATCCATACCAAGAACATGAATACATTAAAGCTAAACAAAGAGAGAATGAAGCTATGAATATTATGTATGGGTAAAAGCACTTTCACCTCGCTTAGCTTTGATATATGTAGTGTATCGTTCGCAGTTGAATTGAATGATAGTCCATATACTATAAGATAATGTCACAAAAAGTCAGTGATCAGCTTCTGTTTCCCATCTACCTTTTCAAAGTTCGACACACCTACACCAAGCAGCCGAAACTTCCCCTTCCCCATAAACTCACGCATTAGATCCTTTACTGTCACCTTGATAAGATCAATATCACTCCCATATACCCGGAGCGACCTTGCCCTTGTATATGTCGAAAAGTCCTCAAAGCGTACTTTAAGTGTAATTGTCTTGAACAAAAATTTCTTTTTCATCAATGATACGTGCACACTTTCTGCCAATGAGTCGAGAACCTGACCTATAACAAATGGGTCTGCTGTATCCTCATCAAACGTATCTTCGTTACTGATGGATTTGACATCCCCGCGCTCCTCCACCTCCGCCTTATCAATGCCTCTTGCCATTTGATGCATCTTAAGGCCAAACTTGCCAAACCTCTCAAGCAATAATTGAACATCATACGCAGCCAGATCCCATATAGTCTTAACATCCATACTTTTCAGTATATCAGCAGTCTTCTTTCCAATGCCTGGAATTCTGGACACTGGGAAAGGAGTTAGAAAATCCACCACATCCTCTGGCTTCACAACAGTCAATCCATCCGGCTTTTGAAAATCAGATGCGACCTTTGCAACCAATTTATTCGGAGCAACCCCGATCGAACAAGTAATCCCCTCCCGTAAAAAGATCTCATCTTTTATTTTCTGGGCAAATCTGGATGCTGCAGCATGATCACCAACCTGCATGCTAACATCCAGATACGCCTCATCCACACTCACCTGCTGGAACCGGTCTGTGAATTCCCGCAAGATTTCCATTATCTGCTTTGAGACCTCTTTGTACAGACTCATGTTCACGGGGAGGAACACAGCATCCGGACACAGTTTGTATGCCTTGGAGATAGGCATTCCCGAACGTATGCCAAATTCTCTGGCTTCATAAGAACATGTACTAACAACACCCCTGCCCGCACCGTTCTTTGGGTCAGAACCAACCACAACAGGTTGCCCTTTTAGCTGAGAATTGTCCCTGACTTCAACTGATGAGTAGAAGCTATCCATATCTACATGTAATATGATTCGAGTTTTAGATGGTACAGATTTTGCAGATGTTCCAAGTATTGTAGATGTATTCATTGCTTGTTATTTCAATTCCTTCATTGAAATGATTGACCATTCAGCCCTTTCCTTACTGCATAGTGGCAGGAAAAGACAGGGCGTTTTGCGCTTTGAGCGGGCGCGGTGATAGTTTAATTTTGTGGGGTGTGGGTTTGTAATCTGTGGGGTGGGACAATTCAAAAACCGCAGAGCACGCAAAGAACGCAGATGCGAAATCAGATAAGAAAATGTGATGTAAGTGATGACATCAACACTGAAGATCATCCATCAATCTTGCCCCATGGGTTATGGCTGCAATCTCAACAACATCTAATTTGATCCGATACACAATCCTGTAATTTTGAAAAATAATCTCACGTATATGATGCAAATTGTATTCCGGCACTACTCTGCCAGATATCGGGAATAGTGTTAGGTTCTCGATGGCACGGATCACATTTTTTGCAAATGAACGTGCGTAATACTCAGAATCCATTGCAATGAATTCACATATGGATTCCAGATCAGAGATTGCGTTTGGCGACCAGATTATTCTAACCATTTTTTAACTCGGTCTTTGGCTTCTTGATGTTCTATTCCCTGACCATCATCAAGAGCTTGTAATCCTGCATCGACTTTCTCTCTAAAATACAATTCTGCCATAATATCATTCACTGAAACGGTCTTTGGCATATCATGTATCATCTGTATTACCGCATCTTTAACAGTGTCCATAATTAACCTCACCTAGAAATGATGTCTTAAGTATTAATAATCCTTTTCTATTACCCTTATATTTTGGTTTGTTGGTTACATATCATGTGAACTGCAAGAATTTGACGTTCCCGGCGTTTTGCGCTTTGAGCGGGCGCGGGAGAGTTTTTGATTTAGTAAAAGATGACATTTTTTCTCATATCCTCATAGAAATGTATTTAATGTTTACAAGGGAACTAATATTAATCAGGTGAAATG
>JAHYJJ010000167.1:0-2990 GCA_019429165.1 Methanosarcinaceae archaeon
TATATCAATTCGAAAGATGAAAAAATGGCAAGTCCAATATTAGCAGCAATATTATCATTTCTCATACCGGGTGTAGGGCAGTTTTATGCAGGACACATGTTTAGAGGAATATTTCTATTCATCCTGGCAGCAATTGTCGCATTATTCACCTTGTTTTCAGGCAGCCTTATAATAGCAGTGGTGGCTGCTATTGATGCCCATTCATTGGCAGTGAAAACAAATTGAAGTCACGCACAAAAAAACCATGATTTCTGTTGAGGCTTAACAACTTCCCCATACACATCCAGCATAGCGTCTGCAATTGTTTTCCAGTTTGCCCGCATGGGTATATCTCGCAAGCATGTGGCATTGCTGAAGTATTGCGCGCGTATGTGGAATATGTGTTTAGGGGTAGGAGTGGGAAGATCGGATGCGTGGTTTTAGTGCCAACATGGGAACCGCCGCAGGCGGCAGATTCCATCGCCACTGACTCGCAGATAAGTACACACATCAGCACACACAATTATTTTTTTATCAATTCTATTTATACGCACGAACATAATTACAAGAAACTTGATTTTAATTGGTCATATGGGAATCCGCCGCCTGCGGCGGTTTCTACATTATTTATAGTATTTTAATCAAACAACCTTCCCATACACATCCAGCGTAGCATCTGCGATTGTTTTCCAGTCATATAATGTCTCAACCATGCGCCTGCCTTCTTTCCCAAATGAGTTTTGTGCAAGCCTGCCAATCATATAATTGATGCCCCATGCAATTGAGTCCGAATTATTGAAGACATTAATACCGGTCTTGAAATTGTCAACAAGACGAACGGCATCCGTGGCGACCACAGGCTTTCCTGCATCCCATGCCTCAAGAACAACGATCCCGAACGGTTCATTGCGGCTAGGTACGCACACAATATCACATGCATTGTACCAATCCCGGGCAGTTTCGTCTGAAGCATATCCTAAAAAGTGGCAGGCGCCGGATACGCCTGATTTATTTGCAATATCTTCGCAATTGTGGCGCATCTCCCCTTCACCAACAAAAACAAAGTGTGCACCCCAATTATCACGCAATACTTGTGGTATGGCCTCAACAAGAAGGTCTGGACCTTTTTGGTAACTCATGCGTCCGATAAAAAGCACAACCGGTGCAAAAGGGTGTATTTTAATACTTTCTTTGACCTTGCCTGCATCAACAATTTTTCGTATCTTACCTGCATATATCCCATTGGGAACTTTGGTTATCTTAGAATCCGGTATCTGGTAAAGATGCTGGATCTCATCTGTCAAAATTGTTGATGTTGAGATAACTTCCTTTGCCTCGTAACCACCAAGCCATTCCCGATGCGATATCTCCTGCGCTTCCCACCAGCTACCATGCTGATTCCCGTTCCTGCCCCACTCCGTGCTGTGATATGTTATCACAAATGGCACATCAAACTCGGCCTTTATACGGCACAGGACATTTACAGGATGCCAGTCATGCCCATGAAGTACATCAAACTCCCCATAAGTATTTCTTATATCCCGAAAACGACAGTACATTGCATCGCACATTTTGTCCATCTGATAAACGACGCCTCCGGCCTGGTCATGCGTTACCCTCTGGTAATGCACACCATTTATCATCTCGTAGTCACTAAGCCCGCCGCTGCGGGTGAAGACATGAACCTCATGCCCTTTTGCTGCAAGAGCCTCTGATAGTTCCGAAACATGCGGCGCGATTCCGCCTACTTTTATCGAATAGAGGCTTTCCCACGCGAACATGCCAATTCGAAGTTTTTTCATTTTATAGCCACCATGAAACACTTTAGAGCCTGATAATACCTATATTTTATTTGATCGAACATATGTCTTTTACCAGTTATTTTACACTCACCTGACGCGTTGGATATGACTTGATCTCATACCACATGCATTTTGAATCCAAATGTTTTGAATCAATGATATGATTGATAGTTATTTTGAGCAAGATATTCGTTTAAGGGTCTTGATGGTTCATCACACCGTAGTTCTATTGTGGCTATATCAATAAGATCGTCCATAAATTCAGTATCTGTTAGCAATCTCTCGACAACAGATTGCTTTTCTTTTTTTGGCAGACCTTTGAAAGCCATCCAAAACACATCTGCTTTTGCATCTATCACGTTCATTTGAGACCTTTTTATAAATAAATTCCGGACCGTAGTTTCCATGTTAGAACATGAATTATTTGTCTTTCATTTATCTTATGTTAATCAGTTTATATATACCTGACCAAAGCTTCCCGAACGATCTTGTCAATGTGGGCATGCAGCGTGCTATAGATAAGACAGACCGCCGCCGGACGATGCAGATTCAATACAATAAGGATACTGACATAAGACAAACACACAAACACACAACCCCAGCCTTCCCCTAATGATGAGAAAAGGGCTTGGATGGAAACGAGGCACATGGCGAGTTTAAAAAATGTAGCACCAGAATGTTGGAATGGCAAAATAATGAAATAATAGAAGAACAATTGATAATATATGACAAACTCAAAAGTATTCACCGCAGTGTTGCATAAGGAAGATGATATGTATGTGGCAGAATGTCCAGAAGTGGGAACAATCAGTCAAGGAAATACAATAGAAGAAGCTGTAGCTAACCTAAAGGAAGCGACTGAATTATATCTTGAAGAATTCCCTTTAGAAAATAACACAAAGGCACTTATAACGACTTTTGAGGTTGCATCACTTGCCGAAGCTTAGGGCAGTATCCGGGGAAACTGCTGTAAAAATTCTTTGCAATAAATTTGGATTTGAGATTAGTGGACGCACAGGAAGTCATGTGAGACTTTCAAAAATAACGTCAGACGGAAAATTTGGTACTGTTGTGCCAATGCATGGCCAATTGAAAATCGGCACACTAAAAGGCATTCTGAAACTCGCAAAAGTGGATTCGGATAATTTTAGTAAATATCTGTAACAATCGAATTATAAAAATACGCTACTTCGGGGGGGGTTGGATATT
>JAHYJJ010000168.1:0-2976 GCA_019429165.1 Methanosarcinaceae archaeon
AAGCCTGCTCAATGATATTCACCACCGTATCGATCTGTTCCTTAGTTATCACAAGCGGCGGTGCAATGCGTATCACAAAGTCTGATGTGCAATTTAATAGCACACCATGCTCACGTGCATAATTAACAATGTCTGCGCATTTGGTATTGAGTTCAACACCGATCATCAACCCCTTGCCACGCACTTCGATTATATCATCTCGTGTAAGAGTTCCAAGACGCTTTTTGAAATATTCACCCATCTCGTTTGAACGTTCGATCAGTTTCTCTTCGCGTATCGCTTCGATCGCACCAAGTGATGCCGCACATGCCAGTGGGTTTCCACCAAAAGTAGAAGCATGTTCACTCTTGCCAAACGTAACATCATCCCTTGCAGTAATGGCGCCCATTGGAAAACCACCGCCAAGAGCTTTTGCCATCGTCATGATGTCAGGTTCAACACCAAAATGCCCCTTGCAGAACCATTTACCTGTTCGGCCAAATCCGGTTTGGACCTCATCAAATATCAGGAGAGTACCGGTATCATCGCAGATCTCGCGAACCTCTTTTAAATAATTATCCGATGGAATATTTATGCCGCCTTCACCCTGGATCGGTTCAAGAATAACTGCGGCTGTGTTTTTTGTAATTGCATCGGCAATTGCCTGTGCATTGTTATAAGGTACAAATGTCACATCCCTTACCAATGGTTCAAAAGGACCTCGATATATTTCCTTATGTGTAACACTCAACGCACCCATAGTGCGCCCGTGGAATGAATAATCTGCTGCAACAAAATTCTTCTTCTTTGTATTAACACGTGCAAGTTTCATAGCCGCTTCTACAGCTTCGGTTCCGGAATTGCAGAAAAATACACGACTCATGCCGCTAAGTGAAACCAGTTGTTCAGCAAGGTTCGCCTGAACCTCTGTATAATACAGGTTCGACACATGGATCAATCGTTCTGCCTGCTGTTTTATTGCTTCGACAACACGAGGATGGCAATGCCCAACATTGTTCACTGCGATGCCTGCGACACAGTCGATATATTCCTTACCATTTGTGTCAAAAACAACAGAACCACTGCCACGATCCAGTGCAATTGGTTGTCGTGTATATGTCTGCATCACATACTGTGTATCTTTTTTTACGATTAATCCATAATCTGTTGTTAATATAGAAGAATTATATTCAGTCAAATAAACACCTTCGATTGCAATAAACGTAATTGAATAATATAAGTTATAAATCTATGGCGTCAAGCCTAAATCTAAAATCAATATGTGTTGGTTAAAGTATATTGGCAATTTTTTGGCTTGCTGTTTTCATATCATTCAGAATTAAACCAAGACTGCCCGCACTGTCTGCTAAAACCACCAACAGTGCTTTTGGACCAGCTTCTACTGTAATAACATGTTTCGTTCCGGTTTCCACAATAATGGATTTAGGTATCTCTTGGCTAAGCCGTGTTGTTGTTGATTCCGCTGACATATAAAGAGTTGCTGTAAGTGCTGCAAAAGCCTCACTGCTAAGTGTGCCACTCTCTGTTGACACCATAAGTAAACCGTGTCTTGATACGACCGCTGAAAGATCTACACCTCCAGCAGATTCAAGGTCGGAAAGTATTTTATCAAGCATCTCTTTTGTTGTTGCCATTACAACACGCCTCTTTTTGGAGATTTTAGTGCATCATAGATATAATATAGAAGTAACAGCGTCAAAGCCTGAAATATTGTAATAAAAAGATCTTGTGCAACATCGAGAGATGCATCCACTATATTTAATAATTCAGCCATATTTAACAATGCTGCTGCTAAAAAAAATATTCCGCCAACTGTTAATAGATTGAAAAATCTTTTAATCTTTTTAAACTGCAAGAACAACCGAGATCTTATGACATCTGCATCCGTAATTCTTAATAAATTTGAAATTTGTATAAATAAAACTACAAGCAACAACCGCACTATTAAATCTATATAATCAAAAATTAAATTATGAGCCATATTTTACCTTTATTTGGAATCTCAGTGCATTCATGTTGACTTTATTATTTAAAATTATAAAGATTAATTTTGCAATAATATACTTATATAATCTATATAAATATAATCTATATTAATCTCATTTAATCCAATATAATCCCATCACTGTGTTTCAGACATAAAAGATTATCTTTTTTGATTGTATATAATCCATAGGATTATGTACTCCGATTTAACGCGAATGAAGTGAGCATTTTCATGTATTATATATTTTATTGCGATATTCAAACATTCAATTCCATTAATTCACGTTCATTGACTGTTTCTTCCTTATCGCGTTCGAATTCAATTCCTCCAGTGGCGCGCATAATACCATCCACTCTCGCACTTTCATGAATCGTGATGGAATCTGCATTGATCTCACCAAGAACATGACTATTTTTACTAATATGTACCTTACCTTTTGAAATCAGATTTCCATGGATCGTATTGTCCTTACCAATCACCATATCATCAATTGTCCTGATGCTACCATACAATGTTGTGCCATCTCCCATTTCAATCGATGCTGCACGAATATTACCAACAAGCCGGCACTCGTCCCCGATCACTGCGTGTGCGGGAACCCGGATGGAATCAATTGATATCTTTGAACCATTTGGTACGATCATAGCTGCGCCATTAATAACTTCTGAACTGTCTTCAAATATCTCATCAAGTGCCTTCTCAACTTCTTCATCTTTCCCAAGTCGCAACAATTCACTGATGTACAGGAACAGATAAACCATAACAGGTACGGGATTTCTAATAACTATCCAGCCTTTTGCCTCAAATCCACCATTGATCTTCACATCATTACCAATATCGAGATCGCCTTTTACGATCAGTTTGCCATTAATTGTAACAAACTCTCCAAGATAGGCGTTTATATTTGTTTTTACATTGCCGCCAATCTGTGACCACATATCAATCCGGACATCTGATGCAGCAGCTACATCTCCGCTGACCTGTACTCT
>JAHYJJ010000169.1:0-2963 GCA_019429165.1 Methanosarcinaceae archaeon
GGACTGATCTCATCAAAGAAGTAGAAGTCTGCATCCTTTGCCATACAGGCAGCAAGAGCCACTCTCTGCAACTCTCCTCCACTGAGTTCACTGATGTTACGATCGATTATGTGAGCAAGGTCTAGCCTTTCTACCAGATCATCAAGGACACCACGGTCATTGGTCTTTTCAAGCAAAGCGCTCGTCTTTCCTTTGAACGCCTTTGGGATCATGTCGATATACTGGGGTTTTTGGGAAACGGTCACTTTACCGTCAACAACATCACTGAAATAATCATACAGGGCAGACCCTGCATAGTATTCTAAAACTTTATTCCAGTCACCTTTTTCTCCGCCGAAATTGGGAACAAGTGTACCTGAAAGGATCTGTACAGCCGTACTTTTTCCGATACCATTGGGTCCGAGGATGCCTGTTACCTTTCCGACCTGTGGAACAGGGAGCCCGAATAATGCAAAACCATTTGCTCCATATCTGTGGGTCGGTTCAGTGAGGGCTTCGGGAAGACCGATTATCATTATTGCATCAAAGGGACATTTGTTGATGCATATTCCGCAACCTACACACAGTTCTTCTGAAATGACGGCTTTTCCGTCTTCTCCAAAGACGATGGTCTCGTCGCCTGTCCGAACCCGTGGGCAGTATTTCTCGCACTCATGGCTGCACCGTCTTGGCTGGCAGCGGTCTTTGTTCAGTATCGCTATTCGCATATTGTATCCCTGTGTGAATGTTAGTGTTAAAGTTATTGTGAATATTAGTGTTTAAGGTTATATTTGGACCAACTATGGTGAGTCATCTGATATATAAAAAAACAAAAAATGCAGGTCAATTCAAAAGCAATGTCCATGTTACAAGGCAAAAGTCTATGACCAGAAATTCAACATAGAACCAATCCTTGAATCCGAACTCTTTTGTGCTGATCTTGAATGAAGGATAGATCAGCCTTTGTGCATAATATGCAAGCACGGCAACGATCGTGAGTACTGCGTACCATCTTACATCTTCGGCTGTTCCGAATTGGTCATATGCCACAATCCCGCCAATTATTCCGAGTATGGATGAGACTGCTGTTTTTATGATGCCATTAATGTGGTTTTGCTTTCGCTCTTCAGGAGTCTTTTCTTTGATCTTGATAATGCCGACCTCAGTTTTAGCATCGACATTTGTATCAACATTGTCACTAGCAACAACAACACCTGTGGTGCTCTTACCCTTGCTTTTTCTGGATCTGCTTGATGACTTACTCAACTGTGTGATCTCCTGGGTTTTTTAATTGAATTTATGAGTATGATGTTAATGATAAATTAATGGTAAATATATAAGACCTTACACTCTTTTTTGGCAATAGAGGTTTATAAACCTAAATAAACTCATTGCTCAAAACGTTTTTTATGTTGTCGATTGAAATTGATTCGATACCTATGGAATTGAGATGTTCCGCAAACTTTGCGGGGCGGTCTCCGTTCGGGTGATAGATTATGGCAACTTCGGGATCGATGTCCTCTACCATCTTCACAAGTCCGGTTGCATCAAGGTGGTCGCTTATGTTTATCGCCGGATAGTAGTAATCATCCCTGCCTGTGAGCACGTATTTTGTAATTTCACGGGGCAGTTTGCCAAGGTCCCGGGGTGGTACAACGCACATTCCCTCTCCGCCGGATTCACCAAGTCCGACCAGTTCACCGCAGTCTCCTAGTAGTTGTTGTGTGAGAGCAAGACTTTTGCCTTCCATTTCTATGGCACCGTTGTATCCAAATTTGCGGATGAGTTCTACTGCACGCTGTGCCTTGCCGAATGCATATGCACCAAAAGCTACACTGCCATCCATTTCCATGGCATTGTTGAATCCGGTTATGTCGTCCTCGAAATGACATGTGGAGTCTGCATGGTCGCCGTAATTTGCTTCGGTTATGAGGACATCGCATTTTGGTAATTGTGATGCGTCCTTGACATCGCCTGTTACAAGGATGCGTGTGCCAACCTCATTCTCCCAGTAGAACGCGGTAGAACCTACTGTGTGGCCTGTAGGATAGGTTGTGACAGTCACTCCATTTATATCGATAGACTCGTCCAAACCCGCGCCTACAGTTGATCCACAATACTTGCGGTCGTGTCTAATTCCAAGTGCGATCGCGGTCTTGTCAGAGCAGACCGCACGGTCCGAGAGCATTGCAGATTTGCCGTGATGGTCAGAATGAGCATGTGTTATCAGGTATGCATCTGGTTGCTGGTATTTCATAGGAATACGCGTCGAGTCTATTGAAAATACACACGGATTGCCGTCTGCTGATCTGAATTTGACAGCAAGATGCGGTTTGAATGTACCACGCACGTTTGTCTGGCGATATGCCAAAACACCCAGATCAATTAACCGTTTTGATATAATATCCCTCGAATGTGTGGATTGGTTTTAAGGTATTTACATGTTTGGAGATTAGTTTTTTGGATATTTGATTATTTATATATAGTGAGCAACGTCTATTTGCTAGAATTTGTGATGTATAAGTTTAATTACCTTGTAAACACTTGCAACATCATAATCATAATATGGAGATATTAATAATGGCTCAAGTAATGAATGAAAATATTGAAAAACTTATACAATACATAGCAGATGAATTACCACACGGGTGCAAGGATATCAAATGTTATCAGTGTTCTTTAAGTGTAAATTATGGTGCTAATAAGCATTTGTGCGAGACAATGAAAATGTTAGCCGGACGCAGATCTAAACTTTGATCTTTACGTGAACAAAACCATTTTCATCTTTATATTTTAGTTCAAATAAATTTGTTACAGGAATTAACCTGAACGTTTTGTTTATTTAATTTGATTGGATAGCATTGCTTATGTGCCGTGCGAGCGGAATGGGGATTTGTCAGCAGGTGTGCGGGCGGGGTGCTTTTTAAAATATTCACGTGTTTTTAAGTTAGGGTTTGAAGGATGTTTACTATAGTTACATTTCA
>JAHYJJ010000012.1:0-22510 GCA_019429165.1 Methanosarcinaceae archaeon
CAATTTTATCTTTTAGGCTCATTTCATTTTTCCTAACAATTGTATATATTATAATATAATATCACATTATAATATGGTATCACATTATAATATGGTATCACATTATAATATGGTATCACATTATAATATGGTATCACATTATAATTATGAATAATACATCATAATATTAAATTATATTACCATGTAGTTATAATTTAGTTATGTATATTTATTGTTAATTATTGTGATTGCCATTTGTAATGATGGGCCTATAACATTTATCATAAAATAACACAATAATAGTTGTTAGTATATAACCGAACATTATTAAAACTATTGGTGAAATGTTAGTGGATAATTGGTGAATATCAGGTACATACAGGGTATATTACAATGCAAAAAATCGATATTATAGCAATGTTTGCAGAAGAAGGCTATCAGGTGAGCCCTGATGCTGTGGAAGTAATATCTGCACATGATTCTCCGATTCAACTTGTCGGACATATACTTGCAACCATCGATGAATCTGTGTTCGTGGTTGAAGCCAAACATATAGATTTTGATAGTTTTAGTTTAAATACTGATCAAGAAAATTTATATTCAGATATTAATCTTAATCTTAATCTTAATCTTAGTCTTAATCCAAATTCAAGTCCCAGCTCCAGTAGTCCAAATTTTGAAACCGTTTCCTCTGCATCAGAAATGCTTACCCATGCAGAATCACTATTATCATCTATACCATCTTTTCCTTTTTCTTCAACATCTCGATCGCTTAATGACTGTAAGTCTAAGTTTAATTCTAAGTTTAATTCTAATTGCAGATATGCAGAGAGCCCTGTTGATATCATTTCAGACATAACGGATCAGTCAACATGTGTTGGCGAGTATATGGAATTTGTCCAGTATTTCAGGAACCGGTACAGTAAATTGAGTGAGATGATACGCGGCAGGGTAAGTGCAAGACCTATAGAGAGTCTTGTAAAAAACCGCAGAAAAGGCGGGGGAATGAGGCAGGAGCGGGGTGAGGGAGGTTATAATGAGATATCCATCATAGGAATGGTATCCGATATCAAAACCACAACCAATGGACATAAGATCCTTGAATTGGAGGATCCGACAGGATCGTTTTCGGTGCTTGTACGCATGGTAGATAAGGATCTGTTCGAAGAGGCGTCTCGTCTTGTGCTTGATGAAGTTGTGGGTGTTACAGGTGCGCTTACCAATGATGGAAATTTGATGATCGTAAAAAAGATAATCATGCCTGATCTCCCTGCAATGCCACATAGGAAGAGTACCACATCCGGAAAAGCGGTTTTTATATCGGATGTACATATCGGGAGTTCGACTTTTCTTAAGGATGCATGGCATCGTTTTATTGATTTTTTGAATGGGGACGTGGATAATGAGGATATGCGCAAGATATCCGGTGAAGTAAGGTATCTAGTGGTTGCAGGTGATCTTGTTGATGGTGTGGGCATATTCCCGGGCCAGGACAAGGAACTTGAGATATATGATGTGTATGACCAGTACAAAAAGGCGGTCGAGTACTTCGATCAAATACCGTCTCATATAAAGATAATAATAGGACCCGGCAATCATGACGCTGTACGGCAGGCAGAGCCGCAGCCAAGATTTCCGGACCACATAAGATCACATTTCAACTACAATGGTAATGGTGATAATGGTCGTAATGGTAACATTACTTTTGTGGGCAATCCCGCAATGGTTAATCTTGATGGCGTAAAGGTGCTTATGTATCATGGGCGTTCGATCGATGATCTTGTGGCATCAATTCCAGGTGTGTCTTATCAGGACCCAACAACTGCAATGGTCGAGATGATGAAGCGCAGGCATCTTTCTCCAATATATGGGAGCAGGGTTTCCATTGCACCTGAAAAATACGATCATTTTGTGATAGACCAAATCCCCGATATTTTTCACTGTGGACATGTCCATACTGTGGGGATCAAAAACTACAAGAATGTACTTTTAATAAATTCAGGTACATGGCAGGCGCAAACTGATTTTCAAAAACGCGTGAATCTTATGCCAACACCTGCCTTGATTCCTGTTGTCGATCTGTCTAACATGAAAACGACGATGTTAAGTTTTAGTGATGATGATAATTGAGTAATAATAATAGTTGAACGATGATTTAAATATAATTTGATAATTTGAGAGTTACAATGTCCGGACAAGATGAAATAATTGATATAAAGGGTATAAAGGATACAATTGATATTCCCGATTTTAAAACCCTGCTTAAAAAGCAGGGCTATAGTCTTGCGGGCAACCATTCGGCAGTCAAGACATGTCTTTGGCTCGGTCGTTCGATGAAGGATGAAGGTTCATGCTACAAATCGCGGTTTTACGGTATCACGTCTCACCGTTGCATCCAGATGACACCAACGCTCTTGTGCAACCAGGGATGCCTGCACTGCTGGCGCCCCACGGAAGTTGATGTAAAATTGCCTACCGAATGGGATTCTCCAGTGGAAATAGTGGGGTCATGTATCGCTGCACAGCGAAAATTGATCTCAGGGTTTGGCGGTTCCGCATCAAGGGAGCGTTGGCTTGAAGGAAATGACCCGAAACATGCGGCAATATCACTATCAGGCGAGCCTACTATGTACCCATATTTGCCTGAACTTGTTGAGGAATTCGGCAGACAGGGGATCAGTACTTTTGTTGTTACCAACGGCACAAATCCAGAGATGCTGAAAAAGATCAATCCAAGTCAGTTGTACATGAGCCTGGATGCACCGGATGAGAGTACCTACATCAAGGCGTGTTTGCCCAGATCCCTGAATTTGTGGAACAGGATAAACGAGTCCCTGGATATTCTCAAGGATAAGGAAATGCGGACAGCCATCAGGATAACTGCTGTCAAGGGTTTGAATATGTTTAACCCGGCAGGATATGCGGAATTGATAAAGAGGGCAGAACCTGATTTTGTTGAGGTCAAAGCATACATGCATCTTGGGTTTTCAAGAAGGCGCCTGCCGCGTGAAGCTATGCCAAAGCATGATGAAGTGATGGCTTTCGCAAAGGATATCGCGCATTATCTTGGATACATGGTTGCGGATGATGTTGAACTTAGTAGGGTTGTGCTTTTGTCGAAGGATGGAAAGGTTTCTGATATTTGATGGTAGGGTACATGTAATAGACATGTGGCAGTCATAATCTATATTTACATAAACATCTACTTAGGGTAAGAAAAACCAAAAGTCATTCACATATCATATTTTGATCTAAAATCCACTTTCAATTATAATTATAATTATAATCTTAATCTTAATCTCAATTCCAATCATGAGGAATTCACACAATGGTAGAACAATCGGCACATCAGAAATACGAATTCAAACGCAAACTTGAGGGACTCAGGGGTAAAAAAGGCAGGGGTACCGAACTTGTATCACTGTATATTCCGCATGATAAGCAGATATCGGATGTTACATCCCAGCTAAGGGATGAGCACGGTCAGGCTGCGAACATCAAATCCAAACTGACCAAGACCAATGTGCAGGGGGCACTTGAGTCGTTGCTTTCAAGATTGCGATATCTTGAAAAAGTGCCTGAGAATGGTATTGTGTATTTTACAGGTGCGGTTGATGTTGGTGCGAATAAGACTAACATGGAAACAATTATGGTTGAGCCACCTGAGCCAATTCAGACTTACAAATATCACTGTGATTCAGAGTTTTATCTTCAGCCTCTTGAGGATATGTTGCGGGATAAGAAGACCTACGGTCTGCTGGTACTTGATCGCAGAGAGGCAACTGTAGGGTTATTGATAGGGAAACATATCGAATCATTCCGTCACTTGACATCAAATGTACCTGGTAAACAGCGAAAAGGTGGACAGAGTGCACACAGGTTCCAGCAGCTTCGGCTCATTGCAATACATGGATTTTACAAACGTATCGGGGATGCTGCAAGTGAAGTGTTCATGACAGTAGACCAAAAGGATTTTGAAGGCGTATTGATAGGTGGTCCTTCTCCTACAAAGGAGGAATTCGAGTCTGGTCATTTTTTCCATCATGAAATTGAGAAAAAGATCATAGGATTGTTTGATGCTGCATACACTGACGAATCAGGACTTTCCGAACTTGTGAATGCTGCAGGTGAAAGGCTGGCAGACATTGATCTTATGGTTGAGAAGAAGATCATGAAAAGGTTTTTTGCAGAATTGGTTTCAGATTCAGGAAAAGCTGCATACGGTGCAGAGTCTGTAAAAGCGAATCTGGATGTTGGTGCTGTTGATGTATTGTTACTTTCTGAGGATCTTAGGGCTGAGAAAGAGATCATAAAATGCGAATCATGTGATTATGGGACCAGTATCACACGCGAGTATAGGGCTGGTCAGAAAATAGAACCTCCAGGCAATTGTCCTAAATGCGGTTCATCCCTGAGTGTTGTTGAGAAAGTGGATGTGGTTGATGAATTATCCGACATGTGCGACCAGATGGGCACAGAGGTCGTGTTTATCTCGACCGACTTTGACGAGGGTGCACAGCTTATGAACGCTTTTGGTGGTATTGCTGCGATACTGCGGTATGGTACAGGGATTTAGTACAGGTTTTAGCATAAATTTAGCACAGGTATTTAACGATTCAAAAGGTGATCATTTTTGTTTTTACAATTCAAAGAGCAGGTTACGTCTATACTGGAAAATGCAATCAGGTCGGCTGGTTTTGAAGTTGATGATATAGTTCTTGAACCATCCCCTCATGCAGATATTGCATCAAGGGTTGCTTTTGGTCTGGCATCAAAAGCGAAACAAAGTCCAAAGGATATTGCGGAAAAGATCGCTATGGCGGTAACAATACCGGATGGCTCGTATGTTGAGGCAATTACAACAACAGGCCCGTATCTCAATATTATGGCAAGCCGGAAATATGTTGATGAGACGGTTGTCAGGATAAGGAGTGAAAAGAAAGGTTTTGGCGGCGATTTTTGCACCGGCAGTATCTTGATCGAGCACACATCCGCAAACCCGAACGGTCCCCTGCATGTCGGACATATCCGCAATTCCGTTATAGGTGATACACTGACACGTATACTCAGGCACGCCGGATATGACGTTGAGGCGCAGTATTATGTTAATGACATGGGTCGTCAGATAGCTATTGTATCATGGGCATTGTCACAGTTTGAGTTTGATACCTCTAAAAAATCCGACCATGCGATCGCGGATGTGTACATCAAGGCAAATGCGGACCTTGTAGAACATCCTGAAAAGGTTGCAGAGATCGACAAACGTATGCAGCTTGTTGAGAGTGGGGATGATGCTACGATCAAGAGTTTTGATGAAGCTGTATCTCTTGCAGTTTCGGGTATCAGGAAAACTCTTCTTCGAATGAATGTTATTCATGATAAGTTCGTCAATGAGTCCGATTTCATACGCAATGGTGCGGTCTCAAGGATCGTGGAGGAGATAAAGGCGACAGGTCGTACTGAGATCGATAAGGGTGCGCTTGTTGTGGATCTTGCGGATTATGGTTTTGAAAAGACGCTTGTTATCCAGCGAACGGATGGCACTTCACTTTATACCACGCGTGACCTTGCATATCATGAATGGAAAGGCGAGCAGGCAGACCGCATGATCGATGTTCTGGGAGCTGACCACAAACTGATATCGGGACAGCTCAAGGCAACCCTGAATGCGATGGGTAAGCCTGAGCCTGAGATCGTTATCTTTGAGTTCGTATCCCTACCCGAAGGCTCGATGAGCACACGGCGCGGTAAGTTCATCACGTCTGATGATCTGTTTGACCAGATCGAGGAGCAGGCCTATCTGGAGGTTGAGAAGCGCCGTCCTGATATGTCGGATGAGTTCAAAAGAGAGGTTTCTAATGTTGTTGGTATGGGTGCTGTACGGTACGATATTGTTAAAGTATCTCCTGAAAAATCCACGGTCTTCGACTGGAAAACCGCGCTTGATTTTGAGAAACAGGGTGCTCCTTTCATCCAGTATGCACATGCCCGTGCATGCAGTATCCTGAAAAAGGCAGGGGAAGACGGGATATGGAATTCTGAAACAGAGGTTGACCCTTCAGTTCTTGTCGAAGATACCGAGGTTGTTTTTATCAAGAAGATGGCTATGTTCGATAAGGTCATAGACCAGTCTGCGCGGGAATTGAAACCTCATATCTTTGCGATATATGCAAGGGAACTCGCGGATGCGTTCAACCAGTTCTACAGGTTTGTGCCTGTGATAAGCGCCGAGGAAGAGGAATTAAGGATGAACAGGCTTGCGCTTGTGGACTGCGCGCGGATCGTGCTTGCCAATACTCTGGATACACTCGGGATCGGGGCGCCGGAAGCTATGTGAAGTTTGGGGACTTGGGGTTGGTTTTTTGGATTGGTTGAATATAACGTAGGCAAGATTTGATATTATTTACAGTCAATTTGAAACAAGTAAGTGTATTGTTATTCATTTATTTTATTAATTATAATACTGATTAAACCAAGTGCACTAACACCAAAAATTAATTTTATTAATAATCCACTTGGATTAAATAATCTATCAACTGTAAAAGAAATTATTGGTTCACCCCAAGCTTCAGGTATTATTCCATATGAACCTAAAAAGGTTACAGTAATGCTGATAGCGAACAATATTGCTATTGACAAATTCAATGTTTCTTTGAATGAATTGCTTATTATATCTTCACTCATCAAAGTATTTTATGAAACTAAGATTAATCAAATGATCTCCCATGGTTTAGAGCCTGCCTGACTCAAGTTACGGGCAGCGTGTATTATTGTAAGTATTAAGACACGTTCGGTTTCAATCTGATAGATGATACGATAATTATTGAATAAAAGTTCTCGAATGTTTTCGCTCTCTGTTTCAGGAACATTACGCCCCATTTCCGGGAATGTTTTTAGGCTTTCCACAGCATCAATAATCTTTTCTATAAATTGGGATGCATAATATTCGGAGTCTCTCTTTATGAAATCCCAAATATTTTCCAAATCGACCAATGCAGGTTTAGTCCATTCTAGATTCATTGCGGAAGAAACCTCTTTTTCACATCTTCGTGGGATATCACACGCCCATCTTCAGCAGCTTCCAAAGCAGTTGCCAACTTCTTTTTGACGTATAATTCGTACATAATGTCATCCCATGTTGAATGATTTGGCATTTTGTTGATGAGATTTATTGCATCTTCTTTAATGATGTACATGTTTTTACCTCAGTAAAATCCAATATGTACAATAATCACTTATATTTAGTAAATGTTGTCCTATTCTGTCATTTCTTTACCCTACCTGATCAATATCGGAATTATCGAGAGGGTGAAAAAAGGTCAGTATCGGCTCATTGATCCGATATTCAGGGATTGGGTGTGGAATAAGTTCAGGTTGGATTAAGATTGATTGAAAAGGTTTTGCGCGCGGATCGTGCTTGCCAATACTCTGGATACGCTCGGGATCGGGGCGCCGGAAGCTATGTGAAGGTGGGAACTGGGGGGTTGGTTTTTTGGTTGTTAGATGTGAGTGGTGACTCTGGTTTTTGTGGACTGGATATGCTGGATGCGATCTCTATGATGCTAATAGCCATAGGTGATAATTTCAAAAATATCAACAAAAAAACTGGAGGGAATTTTATTTCGCAAAAATATCCCGACATACAGCGAGGAAGAAGTATCTGATTCACTAAGGGGTAAATACTTATTCCTATCTGTACAATAGGAATATGGTGATGAAATGAAAGTGAAGGTAGCAAGACGGCATCAAATCACAATTCCTGAAGATATTCGTAGGAAGGCTAAGATCGGTGTAGGTGACACCGTAGATGTATCATACGAGAACGGAAACATTCGAGTTGAAAAGGTTGATGAGGATTGGGAAAATGTCATGAATGCAACACACGGTGCATGGCGTAAGCATCCACAATTTGAAGACATGAATGATGCAGTTGAAATTGTGAACTGGATGCGTGGAAAAGAATGAAGTTATCATTGGACACGAATCTGATCATAAGCCATTTCAAAGGTGATGCATTTTCAGATGATACAGATCGTTTTTTTGGTTGGGTAAGAAATAGCGGACATGAAATGTATATTGTCGATATTGTTTATTCGGAACTTTATGCCGGAGTCTATTTATCACAGGATCCGGCACTTGAGGATAGGCTAATACAACAATTCCTGGCTGTAAATGAGATTGAAGTAAAACATGTATCCTCCAAAATATCAAAGCGCGCCGGTGAACTTTATGCAAAGCATTTACAAAAGAACAAGAGGCCACTAAAAAGGATACTGCCGGATTTTTTAATTGGGGCACATTCTGAACACCAGAGCGATATTCTTGTTACATGGAATCCATCCGATTACGACCTAAATATAGATGTCATGACCCCGGTGGAAGTTATGGATCAAATAGATTGAAATCTTTACCCTATCTGTTCAATATTGGAATTATCGAAAGAGTGAAAAAATGTCAGTACCGGCTAATTGATCCGATATTCAGGGATTGGGTAAGGAATAAGTTCAGGGATTGGGTAAGGAATAAGTTCAGGATTAGGTTGGAGTAAGGTTTGTTGAAAAAGTTCTGCGCGCGAATCGTGCTTGCCAATACTCTGGATATGCTCGGGATCGGGGCGCTGGAAGCGATGTGAGTGAGCCAACATTATAGTTAATCGTTATATATATGCGATAATTATATATAATATAAAACGTTACTCAAGGGCTGTATACCAATTATGCAATCCAGATGTATAAAGAATAATATTTTGAAATTAAATAATTAGTGCGATATGCTTATCCCCTCAGGCATGGAGCACATTCAGGTTTCAAATATTGTAAATAACTAATCGGTGGTACGATATGTTTACAAAAAATATTATTGTACATCTGGATGCACTTTTTTGTCCAAATCTAAGTTCTCTATAATTAAATCATGCATTTCCACATTAGTTAAACTTTATGACAATCATATTTGAAAGAACAGCATCAAAGTTCTGCGCGCGCGCCAAACCTATAAATCCCATCCCAGCCAACCAATAGAGCATGACAGACATGATCTTCGATGACATTGGCAGTTATCCGCTACCTGATGGCGTGACAAAGGAATGGATCAACAAAGCCTTTTCATCACGCGTAGATGATGAAAAACTTTTCTCCATAATAAACGATAGTTTCCAGCAGAAGATCGATGCCGGAGTGCAGGTCCCCACATATCCGCAGTATCAGGATATGAATGCGCAGTTTTTGTCTATCATCAACAACCCCGACTGTGCCGAAGAGCCGTTCAAGGTCAAGGATGACTGCGCGCGGATACTGGAACTTGAGGCTATCGAGACTGTGTCTGCAAAGTACAGGCAGGAGAATGGCGAGAAACTCGATGTCCGAATATGTGTCACAGGTCCGCTTGAGTTGTATCTCAAGGAATTTGGTGGCACGGATTATACTGATATCCTGAACCTTTTGGCTGGAAGCGTGGATAGTTTTGTCAAAAATTCTATCAAGTCAGCAAAGAACTTCAACATCAAGACCGTTTCTATTGATGAGCCGAGTATTGGCATCAATCCGCAGGTAATGTTCAATAACTCTGATCTGGTCACTGCACTTACAATTGCCTCACAATCAGCAAGTAAACATGGCGCTGATGTTGAGATCCATTTGCATTCTCCCCTGCATTATAAACTCGCATGTGACACCCCAACTATCAGTGTTATCGGAGTGGAGTCAGCTGGGAATCCGTCATATCTTGACCTTATTGACAAGAAGGTATTGGAACATTCAGATTCGTTCCTGCGCATAGGGGTTGCACGCACGGATATTTTCAACCTTGCGGCCGTGCTCAATGAAAAGTATAATACCAATGTCTGGAAAGAGCCTGCGCGCCTGCTGGAGATCGTCACAGAAATGGAAACTCCGCAAGTTGTAACAAAACGACTTGAGAAAACGTATTCCATATTTGGTGACCGCATTAAGTATGTAGGACCTGACTGCGGACTGGGCGCATGGCCATCTCAAAAGATCGCTTCGCGGTTGCTTAACAATGTGGCGCGCGGGATTGCTGAATTTGAAAAACGATAAAAAAAGTGATAGATCACTTATAAAAATCTAAAAAATATAGTTTGGCGACCGATTGGCCGCCACAAATACTTATTTTCAAACAGTTATACTATTAGAGATATACACGTTTGCGGTGGTGTTATATGTCCAACTTGCCAGCGTAACACCAGTTACCGTAAAAGTAAAGGTGCCTGATGACCCTTTTATATTGTTGGATTGAAGGGTGACCGCTCCGTTAATATCCGTAATGCCGATATCCCTATCAGAAGTGGAATCGCTCCATGATCCGCTTACTTGTGCATTCTGTACAGGGCCTCCATTGACGTCAACTATTTCCACAGTTGCCAGAGCCCGTGTAAATGTTTTTTTACCGGAAGTCTTGCTGGCAGTATCCATTGTTATGTTGCCGATGTGCATCACACCATCTTCCACCGGAGGTTCCTGACTCGTAAATTCAACTGCCGCTGATGCGTTTATCAGTCCATATCCATAATAATTATCCTTGCCAGCTGCACCAAGATCTATTGCTGTATCCTGAAACCTCTGTCTGACTTCTGCAGGGTCCCAAACATTGTTGCTGTTGGTATCATAAACTTCTGGCACGGATGTTGTCAGCAACAATGCTACAGCACCTGTAACATGTGGTGTTGCCATACTGGTGCCGCTCCATGTATTTCCACTGTAACCGCCTCCTAATATAGTAGAGTTTATTCCCACACCAGGTGCTGAAAGTTCGATTTGGGAACCATAGTTAGAGAACCATGCACGAGTGTCATTATAATCAGTAGCTGCCACTGCAATTACAGAACTATATGCTGCGGGATAGCTCACTCTTCCGGCATCATTACCGGCAGCAGCTACAATTACCAATCCACTCCTATAAGCGTTGTCACATGCTCTACTGAGTGATATTAAATTTGATGAGCCACCAAGACTCATGGATGCTACATCCATGTTATTATCAACTGCCCACTGGATTGCTGATATAATATTGCTGTATGATCCGCTTCCCTCGGAGTTTAGCACCTTCAGTGCATAAAGGTCAATTCCGGGTGCTGCACCGATCACGCCAATATCATTGTTAATTGCTGCTACTGTTCCGGCGACATGAGTGCCATGTCCTGCATCATCCATTGGATCTTCATCACTGTTTACGAAATCGTATCCTCCGATGTAATTAGCTGCAAGGTCAGGATGGTTGTAGTCTACACCTGTATCGATTATTGCAACTTTAATTCCAGTGCCGTAAATGCCGTTCCTATGAACCGCAGGTGCCTGGATTCTTTCAATGCCCCAAGGAGTAACCTGACCCATTGCTTGAACTTTAGCATCAAGTTCTATAATATCGATCTTAGAATTGTGCGATAACCCATATAGTGCTTTTGCGGGCACATCAGCAGATATTGCCGGAATTATCGTGTATTGTTGTTTAACATCTCCACCATGTGCTTTTACAAGTGCTGCATCAGGCTTATCCTTGAAGCTGATGATAACTGACACCTTTTCATTACCCGAAGTCGCGGCGATAGCCGGTACAACGGTTATAGATAGCAAAATCAAGAAACTTGCAAATATTGATAATATTCTCTTATTCATTGTATCCACCAAACCCATAAAAAATTTATTTCCACTGTTGCATATATTGTTTATTATTATATGTACCATTCATAAAAAGGTTAGGTAAACTAAATAGTTTACGGCGTATTTTCACATCATTAACGTGAATGAAATGAATATTTTCGCGATAAACATAATTTGAAAAATATACGCATAGATTAAATTAGAACATCAGCGAAAATCATCTTAATGATTGGAATACGCCGCCTGCGGCGGATTACTCATTTTGTGTTCAAAACAATTAGGCAAACCCTACGTTCAATAATTGTTCAACAGCACCCATTGCATATTCCAAAACCACAGGTGTCACATATATCTCAATATAAGCAGCAATGAGCAGCAGCACAAACGCAATTCCAAATACAGTCCATAGATATCTTGACTTAAGATACTCAGAAGTCATAGAATTGATGCGTGAAACATCCCTGTTTACGCTTTCTATGTCATCACCCATAAAAAAGTTCTCTTCAGCGACAGCCTTCGATTGCACGTATGCGAACCTGTATCCGAGTGTTGCTGTCAGGAACAACACAGGCAATTCGATAATTCCATGTGGTAGTATGGAAAAAGCAAAATATGAAAATGTGTAGAAAACCCCAATGACTATGCCCTGTATACCGATGATCTCGTACCCTGATATTGCACCATTGAATATGAAGAACGCAAGCAATACCCCAAGAAGCATACCGTTAATCACAAGTATCAATACCGGCACAGTGTAGGGAAGGATGTATGCGAACATGCGATAATCATCCCTGGTGTAGCCGAAGAGATTCCATATAGATGGTGTTCCATTATCTTGTTCTTCAATGTTATTTTTAATTTTAGAGAACCCGGGGTCGAATATCAAGGCAATGCGCCGGATCTGTCTATAAATTATGGTAAACATCTCATCCATTTTGATAGATACGGCAGCATACACGCGGTGTTTTGAACGAAAGGAAAATTCTCCACTAAAAACATTGTGTATATATGATAATAATCCAGTTCCAAAAGATGCTGTAAATATTGCGACCGTGTTGAACACGAATATCGACCACATCGGACTAATGTATCTGGCCCCTACCTCAACCTTTGCCATAGCAGCCGATGCGGTTGCAGCAATTGCAGTACTAACGGGCTGTGGCTCGGCAAATATCGTCATTATCACATACACAACAATGCTGAATATACACGCTATAGTAACCGATGCGGCAAATAGTTTCACGGACCAGAGAAATTCTTTGGTGCCAATATGAAACTGATTGTCTGATGTTTTGCACATGTGTCAAAAATAAGAAATTAAGCAGTTAATGCACTATCTTTGAAATCTCCATCTCAATGATGTCCTCAGCTCCAAGATTTTTAAGTTTCGGGATAAGTATATTGATCTCGCTCTTATTGACCACAGTTTCAACTGCGTAGTAATCCGATTTGTATAACTGGGACACGGTTGGATGTTTCATAGAAGGCAGTGCGTTAATCACGTCATCCAGTTTATCGCCAGGCACGTTCATGTCAATGAGCACCTTACCACGCGCCTCGATAACGGCGAGCAGAAGTGTTTTAATCGCCTCGATCTCCTGACGTTTTACGGGATCAGCCCAGCTGTCCTTATTTGCGATAAGTTTTGATGACGATTCCAGCATTACATCAACGATCTTAAGACCATTCTTGCGAAGTGTTGAACCCGTCTCTGTCAGGTCAACCACGACATCCATAAGATCTGGCACTTTTGCCTCTGTCGCGCCGTAGGAGAAATGCATGTCGATCGGGATGCCGAGCTTTTCAAAGAACGCTTTAGTAATATTTGGATACTCGGTCGTTACCCTGCTGCCCGGTTTAATATCGGCTGCAGTTTTTATATCGCTGTCCTGAGGGACTGCTATCACAATCTTCACGATACCTGCGCCCTGTTTGCTGTAAGGCATATCGGCAACTTCGACCACATCGGAATTGGATTCAATAACCCAGTCACGTCCTGATATCCCGAGATCAAAATATCCTTCATCGATATATTTTGGTATCTCCTGCGGACGCAGGATCTTAACCTTATTGATCCTTGGATCGTTTATTTTTGGATTATATTCACGTTCAGTTTTCTTAATCTCAAGATCTGCCTGTTTGAACAGCAAAAGTGTCTGTTCCTCTAAACTACCTTTTGGAATTGCTATATTGATCATTATCATCACTCGTTGGTTATCTCTAGCAATTGAACACATTTTATAATAATGAATCGATGAATTAAAGTATGTTCATGGCTAATATTTACTAAATTATATAACAACTATAATACATAGAGGGAGGTTATAAAATTAGAATAACAACTGGTATTGAAGGATTTGATGAATTAGTTCAGGGCGGACTATTGTCAGAAAGGATATATCTTGTCAGCGGCCCACCAGGAAGTGGAAAAACGACATTTGGTGTACAGTTTTTAGCACACGGTGCTGCAATTGGTAAAGTGGGTCTATATGTCACATTACTTGAAAGCCCACAAAACATCATTGATGATATGTCAAATTATGCAATGAATATACCGACACTCATTAAAATGAAAAAACTTCTTTTCGCAGATCTTGGTCCAAGAATGGAGTATGGATACATGGATGAACTCCATGAAGTGATAACCTCTGACTATGAGGTAGGTTATTCATCTGTAGAAGGTGAGGCGCCGTCTCCTGCAGTGGTTTTCAAGGAAATAGCAGGGTACGTTGCGGAATACAATGTAAAAAGACTTGTGATAGATTCAGTTTCTGCAATACGTTTTACTGCAAAAGATCTCTCATTGGAAGAAAAAGAGATGAGCAGATTCATACGAAATCTCAAGAAACTGGGATGTACTACTATTTTGCTATCTGAAATGACAGATCCGAATTCATATACCACAGAGCAATTCGCTTCACACGGCGTCATCTTCCTTCATAATTTCCTTTATGATAAGACCATGACCCGTGCATTACAGGTTATTAAAATGCGCGGAACCAAACATGATTGTAACATGCGTGGGATACATTTTACTGAAAAAGGAATAAAAGTAGTGGATTATCTGGATTGATGGGTAGTGTCAAAATGGCAAGTCTATTTAAAAAGGAAGACAAAAGCAAGAAAAAGACCATCACTGAATCTGAAAGGTCAGATGTTGCAAAAGAAGCCTATAAGCTCGGGTTTGAGGTGGGCTATCACAAACATTCTGAACTTGGATGGGTCACTGAGAGTTTTTCTCATTTAGATAAATTTGCCAGTGAACGCGGTCTGAAAGATTTTGTTTACGTTTATTATGACAAAGGAAGAGTGGATGGTGTAAAATCTAAAGAGCGTGACATACATTCAGGTTTATCTAAAAAAGGGATTGAAAAGGAAGAGAAATTAGTAGAGTTTTCAAAAAAGGAGATAGTCGTTCATGAAAAACCTGAACTTATATTTGAACCTGGATTTAAAACTCACCACACAACAGATGAGCATAATTATTCCCCGACACAACAGCCTACCATGATGGATATGCCTGAAGTTATTTCAGTAGTAAGATCTATTAACAGGCCTACAATGGTCAATGGTTTCAAACCACTCAAACTAAGGCTGTAATGTCAGAGATCAAGCCGTCATTGGCAAAAACCGTATCCTACGAATCTCTGTTTTTCATCCAGATTAGCAAGTACGAACCTGTCCGTCTTGCTGTATGCGATTTCTTTTATGCCGGAAAGTGAGACAATACATGTACTTGCAGGTGTTGCCGCATCTGCATCCGAACCATTGATAGATATATTTTCAACACGCATTGGTGCAGACTGAAGTCCTGTAAAGACATGTAGCATATCCCCCACAGCAAATCCTTTTGAGAATTGTGAAAGGGTGCATTCAAGTGTAAGCCCTTCTGTAACCTCTTCTTCATCAGATATTACGAAACCCCTCTCAAGTTCTTTTGACTGTATATTTTTAAGTGCCAATCCGACCCTTGAACCTGTAGGAGCACTTTTCGCATCCACATCATGCAGCTGTATTGATCGTATCTCAATGTCCTTTTTGAGCGGGAATATACCTGTTTTATCCTTTGCATTTATCGTTCCTTGAGAAACCACGCCAAGCACAACACATCCGATACCTGTAACATTGAAGAACTGATCTATAACAACACGTTTTGGCAACTCATTCAATTGTGCAAGTTCCTTATCTACCGCATCCCCTATGGAAAATATCATCTCTTTTAATTCTTCCATACCTTCGAAAGACGTTGTAGATATGGACATGTATTCCCAATTTTCAAGTGCTGTCCCGGAGGTTATCTTTTTTATTTTTTCCTTAAGTTCATCGATAGCTTGAGGGTATGATGTATCTAATTTAGTAAACACGATAATCCCATGTTTATAACCCAAAAGGTCCAGTGCAACAATACATTCACCTGCAGATGCGTCAAGACCTGTCGGAGGAATACACAGAATTGCGATATCTGAGAGATTAAGGGCTGTTATCAATGGTTTGATCGCTTTTGGATATCCATTTGCATCAATAGTGGTGAGTATCCTGCCGCTTTTAGCAAAATCATACATTGTGATATCTCCTCCCTCTCCCTTTTTACCAAGTTTTGAGGCAAGTGTTGTCCTGCCACTCTTTTCACTTCCGATAATCGCTATTTTTGTCATATTTGCACCATATTCTCGTTATGTGTGAGTGAATGCTCGTTTTGTGATATATGTCTTTTTAACAGCGTTTTTGTATAGATGTATAATATCGTTGCAAATGAGATTGTTCTATCTGAAACTAAAATAAATACAACCGCCGCAGGCGGCGTATTTCCATACCATTGATTCTCGTAATATAAATTTTTCTGCAAGTCTTGTGGTAAAATTGCATACTCCAAATTAATGCGACAATAAGAGATTATTTTCTCGTTTATAAAGGAACATGCCGCCTACGGCAATTTTTTTCGGCGCCAAAAATAACTAAACAAACACTTGAATGCGTATTTAATACTAAAACATTTGACAAGACTAATTATTACCACAACTCGCCTTTACACATCGACTCTGTCTTATCATTGGTGCTCTGATTTTGTTTTTTGATCTTTATGAGATATTCATCTCCGATACTCTCCGGTTCACTAAAAAGGGCATCCACACTAAGCCTTCGGAGATATTCTTTATATGTGGAAACAATGGCAAGATCTTTGACCCTTATCTGCACATTATCGGCAATACGTGTGCCATCTTTTACTTGTTTTATTGACTCGATCATAGGTCGTAGTATACTTTCACCCAATTGCAGGCAACGTTTTTGTAGTTCGGCTTCACTTTCATTCCACTCAACCGACTGGAATCCCTCACGTACAACCCTTGAGAAAAAATAGTCCCGTCCAACGTCATTATAAAATTTAAAGGCATGCTGCAGGTCTGCACAGTTACTTTGGGAGCATGTATATTTTATTGGAGCGATCTTCATCTGCGGGTCTTTGATAACAACACCCTCATGCTGAACTTTTCCAAGTTTCCTGATAATTCTTGCAATTTCATCCGGCGCATCATCAAGTGAAAATTCACCAAAAAATGTCACCTGATTTAATCCATATTCATTCGCAAGTTTCCTGCGTTCGTGTAGAAGATATGGTTTGCCATTGTTCTTGTGCCTGATATCGAACACGAAAAAGTCAAGGGATTCGACATCATAGATATCCTTTGGGACATAGGGATTATCGGGCCCTGCCATCTCTCCACAAAGTACAAGGTCTGGATGTTGATCAAAAAAATCACGTTTCAAAAGATTCTGTGCGCGATCTGTTGAATAAGGGCAGATTAATCCACCGCGTGTAAATGCTGCGATCCTTCCTCCAATATCAGCAACTCGCACGTTGTAGCCGTTCATCTTTTCTTCGACGGCTACTGTTTTAATCTTTGAAAAATGATTTTCAAGCGCAGGACCAAGGAGCATTGCCCTTTGTATCTTTGGAAACCCACGTATCAACTCGAACGAGCCGTTCCTCTGGCACAATACACTTCCGTGTTCGATCTTTGAAACACTTTTATCGAATCGGAAAAATCGCTGAAAAAATTGCTGGGATCTGTCTCTGCTCCAACCCTCATCCCAGACCTGTAAAAGTATCTTTCTGTCCAACAATCTTTTGATATTGGATTGCGACATGTTAAGGTAATCTGCCGCACCTTCAATATCCAATTTAATATCCACAGTATCTGATATAGCGTTCATAATTTGGAAAGTGTGTGCTGTTTTCATTCCAACAGCACGATCTCACTTTAATTCAATTTTAATCCATTATGGAATTGATAACAGATCGTCTTGTGATCAACCCTACCATATCATCTTCGAGGTTAAGCACAGGCACGCCACTGATATTTTCATTTATCATCATCTTGACAACATCGGATACCGACGTGTTCGTATATGCGGTTTTAACACCTCTTGTCATAATATCTTCTACAATGAGGTTCTTGATGCGGGCATCCTGTTGGTTTCCTGAAACGACATCCCTAAAGGCACGCATTGCCTTTACAATATCTTTTTCAGTGACGATTCCGACAAGTTTTCCATTCTCCATAACAGGCAGTCTTCCAATGTTGTTATCAAGGATCAGGTGTCTGATATGGCTCACCCGGTCACCCGGACTTGCAACAATAGGGTCCTTTTGCATAATTTCTGCTGCGTATCCACCAAAATGGTTGTTTTTCATCAGCTCTTTTGGAGTTACCCATCCAGCAATCTTGTCATTCTCACTGACCAAAATCATGCCATCATTCTTTTTCATCAAGGTGATAGCATCGTTGACTTTTGTATCAGGCAAGACCTTGACATAATTATCAGATACGGCTGTCGCAACATGAAGTGATGATGCAGGTTTTGCACCTTTTTTCCGTGTTCCGAGTTCTTTAGTAAGATTTCTCATTGTAAGGATACCTACCAGGTCACCATCATGCTTAACGAGTAGACGGCGCGTATCTTTCTTATCCATCACGTCAAGCGCATGAGATATCGTATCTGATTTATCGATGGTCTGTGGCTGCACCATTATATCTTTGATTTGCATAGTTATCACCTCTTACATCCAAAAACATTTCATAAAACAAAACTAATCTAATTTATCGATTGCTTTAATAACATCGGTTCTGCTGATCATCCCAACAATCGCATCATCCTGTTCGACAGGTAATGCCGTGATATTTTCTTTGATCATGATCTTTGCTGCATTAACGACTGTATCATTACTATTTATGGTCACGACCGGACCGGACATAATATCTTCTGCAACGAGTGGAACCTCTTTTATGTAACGATATGTCTTTTCACCTCCTGGATTTGGGCGTCTTGCCATCTTGATGCTTTTGGTTAAAAGTTTACCTTCATAATCTGTCATAGTACTTAGTGCGAGGTTTGTTGTAGATATAATACCCACAGCCTCTTCAGCGTCATCTATGACAATAACTTTGTTGACTTCGTTTCTTTCCATCTCATCAATGATATGGTTTATTGTGTGATGCCTGTGAACCGAGATGAAGCATTCACCCATCGAATCGGAAACTTTTGTATCCAATGACTGCTCTGATATGTATCTGACAATATCTTTTTTTGTCACTATACCAATAACAGAGTTTTTTATAACCGGAAGGTTATTTATGTTGTTCTCAAGCATAAGATCAACAGCCTGTTTGATCGAAGCACCCGGATAGATCGTTATTACTGGCAATTCTGTCATTATCAGATTTATAGGAACTTTATCAATTGGGCGTCTTCTCCATATAGGCTCTGCCTGAGCCAGACGTTTTACCAGATCGGATTTGGTGACAATACCAACTATTTTATCATCGTCAACAACAACAATAGAACTGACCTTGTGTTTTAACATTAATTTCCTTGCGTGGGATACTGGCTCATCCGGTGTAATTACATATACCGGAGAACTCATTATATCTTCTATTTTCATTCTGTCCCTCCCTTTTTTATATAGTATATGTTTTATAAACATATAGTTCGAGTCAATCTGAGCATTAGCGAATATTTTCTCGTTGTATATGTTTTATAAACATATAGTTCGAGTCAATCTGAGCGTTAGCGAAGATTATTCAATTTGTTTGATAATTATAAACACAGTAAACGATGTTTCAACAAATTTTCATTGGATGAAAAGTCACTGTTTGTTCGATTCGGTTATCGAACGCAGGATATCATGCTCTGTGATTATACCGCAAAGAATACCATCATCAATTATTGGAATGGAACCGACATTTTTCTCAATCATAATTGTTGCCGCCTCTCCAATATCCAGATCGGACGATGCCCACACAACATCTTTTGATATAAGTGAACTTATCGGGGCGTCGAACGCTTCGTGGATATTTCCTGTTACGAGTTTATTGAATGCATCACCACTGCCCATGAAATTCATGATGTCAGAAGCAGTGACGACTCCAATGAGTATACTGTCCGTTACAACAGGAAGTCTTCTGAATCCCTCATTTACCATGATCTTTGCAGCATTGAAAATTGATGTATCTGCTTGAACGGTTTTTACTTTTGTACTCATATACTCGCCAACGGCTTTGTTGGCATGTATGCCTGCAACAAGTTTTACAAAATCCTTTTCCGTACAGATGGCAAGCACCCGACCGTCTTCGCTTAATACTGGAAGACCACCGGTTTTCTCTTCACTCATCATTTTAAGTGCATCTGTAATATTCGAATTATCCTTCAGGTGTGAAACATTATGTCGCATTATCTCTTTAACGTCTGCATTGATAGCTGCAAGAAGATTGCCTTTAAATTTTTTTTCAACAAGCAAGTTCTTACTTCCTCCACCTAAGAAATCGATAATATCAACGGATGTGACAACTCCTTCAAGGCGGTTCGTGCCTGCATCGGTGATCGGGACACGCCTGAATCCTTTACTTGTCATTGTCTTTATTGCGCCCATGATCGTTGTTGTCGGAGGGACCGTGACTACATCTTTAGTGGCAACTGCCATGATATCTCCTTCATGTTCCGATATCTTTGCTTTGAAATTGACAGGTCCGACATCCATTGTTCCTGTAGTGCTTTGCATTTTTGAGTCGTGTCTCTGAATGGTTTTATCATTTACATTCAGTTTTGCCTGCACTTTTGTCTTTGCTTCTTCAATCCTGGATATATTGTTTCGTGTATTCAATTAAACCACCAGACTGTCGAATATTTCTATTTAAATTCTCTATAGAAAATATGACTAAAATTTCGAGTATCTTGTTTTCAAAACACTATTGTTATCCAAACTTTCCTATAATTAATAATAAAGACTGATTTGGTAATAAGTGTTTGGTTACTGAATAAATCTCGATATGCGTATTACATCACTTCTAAACCAGTACCAATCAGGAAAGCCCTTAACACATCCCGCCTGTCCACGATCCCTATAAGTTTTGTTCCATTGACAACACTAACCCTTCCGATATCGTAATGGAGCATCATCTCTATAGATTTTGAGATTGGTGTATCCTGTGATATTGTATATGCTGGGGTCGACATGACTTTCTCGACCGTTGTAGATTCGCTGGGATTTGTGCCATGTGCTTCACGTAATCCTGTTCTTGCGTATCCGGATCTTATAATATCTCTTCTTGTGATGATTCCCATCATTTCGTTCTTGTGAGATACTACAGGCAAGCCGGTGTAATCGTATTCGATCATCTGTAACCAGATTTTTGTAATACTGTCATCTGGATGGCATGTAAAAACATTGGTCGTCATGATCTCTTCAACTGTTTTGGGAGATTGTTTTGTAGGATGGATATTATTCAGGATATCCATAATACTCAGTAATCCGACACATGTTTTATCGGTTGTTGATGCAACTACAGGAATTCGATTCTGCTTTGCTTCCATTAAAAGTTGGGCTGATCTTATTATATCCATATCAGGAGTGATCGTGGGACATTCACGTGCATATCCTCCAACTGTTACATTGGATCTGGTGGATGTAATGTTAAGTATATCCTGGTCTGTCAGAATGCCGATTACCCTGTTCGATTCATCGACCACAGGAAGCCCCCGTAAATAATGGTCGCGCATCTTCTGTCTTGCATGAGTGACAAAATCACTGTCTTTTATGCATACAGGTTCCTTTGACATAATTTCTTCAACGATCATGTGGCTGCTCCTTTTGTTGTATTTTTATTGGTCAGGTTTGATAATCATAGTTATATGTCTGTAAAAAAATGATTATAATCAGATATACTAACTTTCTGAATCCTTACAGGATTCACATAGCATTAACCCATTTACGAGCATGACGTTTTCACTAGCCGCGCTGCAGTGTTCGCATATCTCTTTTTCAAGTTCCGGTGTTTGAAAGATGTTTTGTTCATTGTTCATTTCGATGAGGTTCTCCAAAATAGTATTGAGACCCGGTGCTATCATGAGCAGGTCTTTGTCTGTAACAATCCCGGAAGCACTGCCGTTCTCTCTGATAATAAGCCTGCGGATATCGTGTTTGAGCATTATCTTGGCAGCATCTATTATGTTAGTTGAAGGTCTTATTGTCATAAGAGGGGAGGACATGATCTCACTGGCAGATATCTTGTCTGGTTCCTTTTCCCTTGCCACCACTTTTCTGACAATATCGCGTTCGGTTATGATCCCTACAGCATCGCCATTCTTTGTGATGACAATACTCGAAACATTGCGTTTGGTCATTTCATCGGCAATTTCGATAACATTCACTCCTACATCCAAAATAAATACATTTTTGGTCATGACCTCACTGACCAGCATCTCATTTTCAATTTCCTTGAGAGATGTGCTTGTTTCTAGGTCTCTTTGAGTCCCCAATACCATAAGATATCACTTCCTACTCCGACTGATAAATAGGAAATTCCCACTAATTAAAATGAATGTTGTTATGGCATATATAGATGATTGTGGTGGATTTA
>JAHYJJ010000170.1:0-2939 GCA_019429165.1 Methanosarcinaceae archaeon
TTTGCGCCCGTCCTGGCTCTTGTGTTTTGATGCAAATATTATCAGTTTCGCTGGCAGACCACAGTTGACCAGTTTCTCATCGATCCCATCCTGGAATATATGATACTTATCCACCTCAACGATCCTGAAGTTGTCAAACTCATAGATAGAACAAATATCACCACAACCACCACAGGGACATACGACCTCTGCCCATTCACGCATGGGCAAAAGATGATTTTTGATATTCTGGCTTGCTTTGTCAAGAGTCGAGCAGACAATTGTTATTTTCGGCTCCTCTAATTGCTGTGAATTTAAAATTGAAATATCGGTCATTTTTGGATCTCTTTTTGGAATTGGTAGTTGACATTTAATAACGTGGTTAAGGAAGACTGCATTATATAAATTTGTCACTTTAATTGGCACTGTTACAAAATCCAGTGATATCAATAAATATGTTAGATGCAAATAAAACCACTAATCCGTATATCTGAAAAGGTGACCTGAAATCGTATCGTAAATCAAAAAAACCAACGCGGAGCGTATTTGCGTTTATTTGCGTCTATCTGCGGTTAATTCGGTATTACTCATGCTTGTTTTGAATTATTACCATCATATTTTAACCGCAGATGCACGCAAATAAACGCAGATTTTGTAATGTGGGGAAGCGATTATTTCGAGCCAATGAAGCATATTTTTCCAAAATCCAATGTTTCGATAAATATGTTAAATACCGACATACAGCCCCTATCGTTTCAACAGGTCGAACACCCATCTGCTGACACTGGGCGCCACATTACCACACCTGCGATAAAAAACGGTTTCAAGACCCATACTTTCATACTCATCTATCAATCCCTGTATCTGGGACTCTACCTTGAACGTATAGAAGTGCACCATCCCTTCCTTTTTCACAAGCGGTAATATGCTCGCAAGATATGAATCCAGCCCATACGGAGTAGGCACGATCGCCCTGTCAAAATTAATGTAAGGAATGTTTACAATCTCCGAAGCATCTGCATTTATGATAGATACATTAGATCCCACCCCATTCAACCTTACATTTTCCGCAAGCCATTTGCACGCCTCTGTGTTCTTCTCGATCGCGGTAATCTTTGCACCGGAGGCAGCAGCAGGAACTACAAACGGACCCACCCCGCAAAACGGGATTATCACGTTCTCGGATGGGAGAACCTGTGCTGTAACCCTTTTTCTCTCAAATCCAAGGCGGCTGTTGAAGAATACTTTATTGAGGTCAAGCCGGTACTCAAAACCAAATTCCCTGTGCTGGGTCACTGTATCAGAACCAAGCAGTCTCTCAAATCCCCCAACCCTTTTTTCGCCATCCAGTTTAGCCACTTTATTGAGAACTGTCCTGACATTCCCGCGTTTTGAGACAATTGTCTTTGCAATCTCATCCTTGAAATCATCAAGTTCGGGCGGGATCGAGATGACGGCTATGTTTCCTATGATGTCGAAACGCTTGGGGGTAAGGTGTAAAAGTGGGGCAGGGATTGTGCCGCTCATTTGGTCACGGAGGTTCATGTCGGTTCATGTTGGTTTTTTGGGTGATAAAGGCTGTGTTTGTGAAATTTTTTGTTGGTTTGTGGGGAAATACGCCTCAACTGTACCAAACTCGGACTGAAGTCCGAGGCATCCTTTAGCCGTAGTCACAGCATACCCCATACAAATTGTACCGGGCCTGCATGACACTTTGGAATCATCCCCACCCCGTCCAGAACTCAACCTCTTCTCCAGCACCGTAAACAAAACATCCAAAAACAAGGCAAGCCCAATCGCCGGCAGTGCACCTGCGAGAAGTCTTTCCGTACTAAAACTGATAAGATCTTCAAAAACCAGTGCCTCCAGTTTCTCGCTTCCAATCATTGCGGTCAGTACTGCAATACTGTCAGTCAGGATGGCTGCAAATTTTATTCCTGCGAACATTAAGGGGGTAAACATTGAGGAGGTAAGCATTGAGGAGGTAAGCATTGAGGGGGTAAGCATTGAGGGGGTAAGCGTTTGGCAGCCTTATATGACGGTTTATCTGCCAGTCCAGCATACCAATAAGATATCTATAAATTCCCTAACACCAATCTATCATCTATGAACCAGTTACAGGATACCGCAGAAAAGATCAGAAGCATGGAAATACGCGGCGCAGGCCGGATCGCAAAAGCCGCCGCCATCGCACTTCGTGATTATGCAGGAAGTCTTGAAGCGGGATCGATCGAAGAATTCAGCAGCCTGATCGAAACTGCTGCAAAACTGCTCGTGGATACCCGACCGACCGCAGTTTCGCTTCCAAATGCGGTCAGATTGACATCACGATACACTTCTCCAGATGTGGAAGAAGCAAGGAAAGAGATCCTCAGTAATGCGGATCGTTTTATCAAACAGGCTGATGACGCTCTCCACAAGATCGGTGAGATCGGTGCCAGACGCATTCGTGACGGTGATGTGATCATGACTCACTGCAATTCCCATGCAGCACTTTCTATCATAACAACCGCTTTTGATCAGGGGAAAGACATCTCGGTAATCGCTACAGAGACCCGACCTCGGCGGCAGGGACTTCTGACAAGCAAACATCTTCTTGACCATGGGATCCCTACCACACTTATTATAGATTCTGCCGTGCGATACTGCATGAAAGAGGTTGATACTGTCATAGTCGGTGCAGATGCTATTGCCGTTAACGGCGCACTTGTGAACAAGATCGGAACATCCCAACTTGCACTCGCAGCACATGAGGCACGGACGACTTTCCTGACCGCAGCCGAGACCTATAAGTTCAGCCCAAATACCATTCTTGGAGAATTCATTGAGATAGAGGAGCGGTCGATCGATGAGGTCATCGATAAGGAGACACTTGCGGGTCTGCCAAAACTGAAAGTCAGAAATCCTGCTTTTGATATTACGCCACCGGAATACATTGACCTCATAATCACAGATGTCGG